>NZ_JBHVPD010000033.1:22449-85607 GCF_042887525.1 Kitasatospora sp. NPDC057936 | reverse complement strand
GCGCCCGGGGTGGTCAGGTGGTGGCGTGCGGCGGTGAGGATCTCCTCGGACAGCTCGGCGTCGTCGCTCGCGCGGGCGAGGAGGATCGCGCCCACCAGGGTGGACAGGTCGGCGAGTGCGGTCTCGCGCCCGTCGCCGTCCAGCCGTTGCAGGCCGTCGACGAGGTCGCGCAGGCCGGCCGTGAACGCCGTGCGGACCGCGCTGCCCGGTTCGGCGCGCGCTGCCTCGGCGCCGAGGGTCGCGGCCGGGCAGCCGCCGCCCGGGTTGTCGCGGTGGACCGTCGACAGGTAGCGCGACACGAACTCGGTGCGCGGGGACGGGCCCTCCTCGGGGCCCTCTGCGGGGCCCTCCCCGGTGAGCCGGTCCATGGCCTCGCGCCGTTCGCCGAACGCGGCCCGGAGGGCCTGGGCGACGAGGTCGTCCTTCGACGAGAAGTGGCGGTAGAAGCCGCCGTGCGTCAGCCCGGCGGCGGCCATCGCCTCCGGGACGCTGACCTGGCCCGCGCCCTTCTCCCGGATCAGCCGGGACGTCTCGTCGATCACCTGCTGCCGGTGCTGCTGCGCCTCGGCTCGTGACACTCGGGGCATGTCGGCGGTCCCTTCTTCCTCCGGGGGGCTGGGGAAGATCCTACTTCCGCGGCCACTTAGATGATGGTAATAATCTAAACCTGATCCGAGAGCGAAGTGAAGCGAGGAGAAGGCACATGACCGTCATCGAAGGCTCCGTCGCGCTGGTCACCGGAGGCCGGCGCGGCATCGGCAAGGCGCTCGTCGAGGAACTCCTGCGGCGCGGGGCGGCGAAGGTCTACGCCACCGCACGCAAGCCCGCCCCCACCCCCGCCGGCGACGCGCGGATCGAGGTCCTCCCGCTGGACGTCACCGACGGTGCCTCCGTCGCCGCCCTCGCGGCGCACGCCCGCGACGTCGACCTCGTCTTCAACAACGCCGGCGTCCTGCACCCGTCGCCGCTCCTCACGGCCGACCTGGACCTCGTGCGGGACACGTTCGAGACCAACGTGATCGGCCCGCTGCGCATCGCCCAGGCCTTCGCGCCCGTGCTCGCCGCGCGCGGCGGGGGAGCCGTCGTCGACCTGCACTCGCTCCTGTCGTGGGGAGCCGGCGCAGGGGCGTACGGCGCGTCCAAGGCCGCGTTGTGGTCGCTGACGAACTCGCTGCGCCTCGAACTCGCCGCGCAGGGCACTCAAGTCGTCGGCGTACACCTGGGGTTCGCGGACACCGAGATGGTCGCCGCCATCCCCGTGGAGAAGATCGCGGCGGCCGACGTCGCCCGGATCGTCCTCGACGGCGTCGAGCGCGGGGACAGCGAGGTGCTCGTCGACGACGCGACCCGCGCGATCAAGGCCGCGCTGTCCGGGCCGGTGGAGGGTCTCGCCGTCCTCGGCCGCAACTGAACGCCCGGCCGCAACCGAACGCCCGGCCGTAACCGACCACACGTCATATCCGCACAGGAGGAAGAGCCATGCCGCTCTGGCACGTGTACCACCCGCCCGGCACCTACACCCCGCAGCAGAAGAAGCAGCTCGCGGACGACATCACCGGCTTCTACACCGGCTTCGGGCTGCCGCCGTTCTACGTGATGACGCTCTTCCACGAGGTCGCGGCGGACTCGTTCCACGTGGGCGGCGAGCCCGCCCCGGACGCCGTGCGCATCGTCGTCGAGCACATCGCGCGGCACATGGACGACCCGGACCAGCGCCGGCGGACCAGGGAGAGGCTTTCCGCGCTGCTCGCGCCCCACACCAAGGACCGCGGGCTGTACTGCGAGTTCCACATCGACGAGACGCCGCGCGACCTCTGGATGATCGACGGCTTCGCGCCGCCGCCGACCGGGAGCGAGGCCGAGAAGCGCTGGGTGAAGGAGAACCGGCCGAGCGCGTACTGATCCCCCAAGGGCGGTCTGCGGTGAACACGTCGGGAGCGCCACCGCAGAGGCGTTCGCTGGCTACCCCGACGGCACCGACTGCGAGCCTCCGCGCGGCGGCCACTGACGGTCACCGCCGCCCGGCGGGGGCGCCCTTGGTCCGTACCGGCCGAACGGTCGGTCATCGCGGAGGGCCAACGGGCCGCCCCCGCCTCGGTGTTCGCCGCCGGTCAAGGTCCGCGCCCCGGGGAAAGGGAGCCTCGGGGCGCGGTCAACGGACCGTCAAGTTCGCGCGGACGACCTTGTTGGCGTGCCCGCGGCCACCTACCGTCATCACGCCGAGTCGCCGGTCCCGCTCCACGAGCCGCCCGACCCGTCGTTCCAGGACGCAGTGCCCCAGGTTCACCCCAGAACGTAGGAGGCCCTCCCTTTGCGTACCCGTAGAAGACTCTCCCTGCTCCTCGGCCCCGCCCTGCTCGGGCTCTCCCTCCTCTCCCCGTTCTCCTCCTCGGCAGCGACCGCCCCCGCCCTCCCACAGGGCACCCAGACCGACGCCGCCTACGCCGCGAGCCAGGCCGCCTCCCACGTGACGAACGTCCTGGCCACCGCCCAGCGGACCAGCTGCTACCGCCCCGAAGTGCCCTACACCGTGGACAGCGGCCCCGCCGGGGCCTACAGCGGCATGACGCCCTGCCCGGCCTCGGGTGCCACCACCGGCGAGGACACCGGAGCCGCCGGCCCGTACGCGACGCAGGCGGGCAGCAACCCGGGCTACCCGGCCGCGACGCCGATGCTCGTCAAGGGCCACTCGGAGTCGGACCTGCGGGTTGACCCGACCGACCCCAGCCACCTCATCGGCGCGTCCAAGTGGGTCGTGAGCGCCGAGGGCTACAACCACCTGCTGGGCTTCTTCGAGTCCCACGACGGCGGACGCACCTGGCCGGTCCAGGGCCACATCCCCGGCTACGAGGGCTGGACCGACAACACCGACCCCGTCGGCGCCTTCGACACGTGGGGCAACTACTACTCCCTGCTCCTGCCGTACCAGTTCGTCTATGACCCCAACGGCACCCACGACTTCATCCCCGGCACCGCCCAGGAGGCCAACCCGGCCGTCCCGTCGCAGGCCATCTCCCTCTCCGTGCGCCCGCACGGCGCGACCACCGCCACCCAGTGGATCACCACCCACAACGGCCGGCCGGACTACGTCGCGACCTACGACAGCATCGGCAACGGCCCCGACAAGCAGTGGATCGCCGTCGACACCAACCCCGACAGCGCCCACCGGAACCGCATCTACGCGATGTGGGTGGACTTCCACAGCAAGACGCCCGTCCCGTACGTCGCCTACTCCGACGCCCGCCCGGACGGCACCCACACCGACTGGTCCGCCCCGCAGGCGCTCCCCGAGCCGCCGTCCACCCCGCAGGGCGCCACCTACCTGCTGCCGCACGTCGCCCCCGACGGCACGGTGTACACGACGCTCGCCAACTCCGACCCGGCGCACAAGTTCTGCTGCACCACGATCTTCCTCGACGCCTCGCACGACGGCGGACGGACCTGGTCCACCGTCTCGACCGTGCAGGGCAACATCACGCCGCCGCCCGGCTCGTACGCCAACACGACGTTCCGCGACGGCATCGAGGACACCTTCACCCTCGGCACGCAGCCGGTGAACGGCCACTACCCGCTCTACTCGGCGTACGAGGACTACGGCACGGGCGTCGTCAACGTCCTGCTCACCGCCTCCTACGACGACGGCGCGACCTGGTCGGCCCCGGTCCGGGTCAACGACAACGCCGCGCCCGTCGACGAGTTCCAGCCCAACCTGACGACGGGCCCCGACGGCACCGTCAGCGTCGCCTTCTACGACCGCCGCCTCCCCTGCCCGGCGGCAGGCACCCCCGAGGCGACGGCCGCCGGGCTCGCGCTGGACACCGCCAACGCCAAGAGCCCCGGCGTCGCGCCCTACGGCGCCGCCAACTACTGCGTCAACACGAGCATCCAGTTCTACGACCCGGCCCTCGGCCCGATCGGCCACAACACCCGCCTGAGCGCCCACACCTTCGACCCGCAGCTCGACTCCCCGGTCGAGGGCTCGTCGACGTTCATCGGCGACTACTTCGGCAACACCATCGCCGGGAGCGCCGTCTCCGGCACCACCGACTACACGACCTCCGTCAGCACCTACGACGACGGCACCAACCCGGACCACCTCCAGCAGCAGCTGGTGACCTCGATCCCGGTGCCGCACAAGTAGGCCGGTACGCCGCCCTGGGGGTGTAGCCAGCTACACCCCCAGGACTGAACCCCCGGCCATTGAGCCGCGTCCGCCCCGGCCGGTTGACTTGGATCATGAACGCCACGCACTTCGCCGTCGAACTCCGAGCGGTCCACCGCACCTACCGCCGCGGGCCCGAACCGGTGGTCGGCCTGGACGAGGTGAGTGTCGGCTTCCCCTTCGGCACCTTCACCGCCGTCATGGGCCCGTCCGGTTCCGGCAAGTCGACCCTGCTGCGGTCGGCCGCCGGCCTGGAGCCGATCGACGGGGGCGAGGTGCTCGTCGACGGAAGGGCCCTGAACGGCCTGCGGGACAACGAGCTGACGGTGCTGCGCCGGGAGCGGATCGGCTTCGTCTTCCAGTCCTTCAACCTGCTCCCCGCCCTCACCGCGGCCCAGAACGTGGCGCTCCCCGCCAAGCTGGCCGGGCGGCGCCCCGCGGCCGCCGAGGTGAGCGCCGCCCTGGCCGCCGTCGGCCTCGCGGACCGCGCCGGACACCGGCCGGGCGAACTCTCCGGCGGGCAGCAGCAGCGCGTCGCCATCGCCAGGGCTCTGATCACCCGCCCCGCCGTCCTGCTGGCCGACGAACCCACCGGTGCGCTCGACACCAAGAGCGGCCGCGAGGTCCTCGCGCTGCTGCGCACCATGGCGGACGCCCCGGGCCGGGCCGTCGTCATGGTGACCCACGACCCGGTCGCCGCCGCCCACGCCGACCGCGTCGTCTTCCTGCGCGACGGCCGCCTCGCCGGCTCGCTGGAGCAGCCGACCGCCGAGCAGGTCGCTGCCAGGATGACCGCCCTGGAGGCCGTGGCATGCTGAGCCTCGCCATCGCCACCGTCCGCCTGCGCTGGGCCTCGTTCGTCGGCAGCTTCGTCGCGCTGGCCTGCGGCGTCGCCCTGATCGCCACGTCGATCCTGGTCATCGCCGCCACCGCCGGCGTCCCCGAGCAGGCCCGCCAGCGCTACTCGCAGGCCCCGGTCCTGGTGGCCGCCGCCCGGAGCGTGGACTTCACGAGCGTCCACGGCGACACCCAGCCGACGCCCGTCCCCCTCCAGCCGGGCCTCCCGGCCGCCGTGATCGCCGCCGTCGCCGGGACCGGACGGACCGTCCAGGACCACACCTGCTACGCCCAGCTGGCGGACGGCCCGCGCGACCAGGTCGGACGCGCCTGGTCTTCGGCGGCCCTCGGGGGCTACCGGCTGACCGCCGGCGCGGTGCCGGCCGCCGACGACCAGGTCGTCATCGGCGGGGGCCGCCCCGAGCAGCTCGGGCAGCCCGTGCGGTTCGCCACCGCCGACGGTCCGCACAGCGCCACCGTCTCCGGCATCACCGAGGCGGAGCCCTTCGAGCACGCCGTCTTCTTCACCGACGCCCAGGCCGCCCGGTACTGCCCGGCCGTCGGCGTGCTGGCCGCCTTCGGCGACGCCGACGCCGTCCGCGCGGCCGTGGCCGCCACCGGCGGCGCGAGCGTCGCCCAGGTGCTCACCGGCGCCGACCGCCGCCTGGCCGACCCGCACTACGCCGAGGTCAGCAGCCGGCTGGACGACGTCCAGACGCCGCTCGGCCTCGCCGCCGCGGTCTCCGGCGGCACCGCCGTGTTCGTGGTCGGCGCCACCTTCGCGCTGTCGATCGCCCAGCGGCGCCGCGAACTCGCCCTCCTGCGGCTGATCGGCGCCACCCGCAAGCAGCTGCGCACCCTCGTCAACCGCGAGGCCCTCGTGGTCGGCGTGCTCGCCTCCGCCGCCGGGTGCGCGCTCGGCGCGGCCGGGGCGCCCGTGGCCGGGCACTGGCTGATCGGCCACGGCATGGTCCCGGACGGCTTCACCGTCCCGATCACCTGGTGGGGGCTGCTCGTCGCGGGCCTGATCGGGCTGCTGACCGCGATGAGCGGCGTCGTGCTCTCGTCGTTCAAGGCCGGCCTGGTCAGCCCCGGCGAGGCGCTGGCGGAGGCGGACGTCGAACGGCACTCCCGGGCCGCGCTGGCCTTCCGCTGGGCCGGCGGCCTGCTCGTCCTCGGCGGCAGCATCGCGGCCCTCGTGATCACCGCCCGGCAGTGGCCCGACGCCGCCGCCAACGCCGCCGACTCGCTCGCCCTCCTGCTCGCCGTCGTCGCCGGGTGCGTGCTGCTCGCGGGCGTGCTCGCCGGACCGGTGCTCCGCCTGCTGACCGCGCTGCCCGGCCTCTCGTCCCGGCTGCGCGGCCGCCCCGCCGAGGACGGTGGCGGCATCGTCTGGGCCACCGCCCGGCAGAGCGCGCTCACCGCCTTCCGCCGCACCGCCGCGACCACCACCCCGGTGGTGCTGATCGTCGCCTTCGCCGGGTGCCTGCTCGGCAGCCTCGACACCATCGACCGCGCGCAGGCCACCGAGGTCCGCAACCAGCTCGCCGCCGCCGACCTCGTCGTCACGCCCGCCGGCACCCCCGGGCTGAACCGGGCGGTCGTCGACCGGGTCCGCGCCGTGCCCGGCGTCCAGGCCCTCGTCATCACCCCGACCTCCGTGATGGCCGAGCAGGACGGCGAGTCCCTGGTGCCCTTCCGCGCCGCCGTGGCCGACCCCGCCGCGCTCGCCGCCGTCGAGCGCCTGCCGGTCGTCGCCGGCTCCGTGGCCGACCTCGGCCCCGACACGATCGTGCTCAGCCGCACCTGGCCCGGCTCGCCCGCGGTCGGGCAGCGGGTGCCCGTCCGCCTGGCCGACGGCACTCCCAGGACGCTGCGGGTCGCCGCCGTCCTCGGCACCGGTGCCGAGGCCGTCCAGGCGTGGGTCACCGGCCCGAACGCCGTCACCGCCGGCGTCGGCGGGCCCGCCCTCGCGAGCCGGATCGACCTGCGGCTGCCGTCCGGCACCGACTGGCAGCAGGCGGAGACGGGCCTGGAAGCGGCCGTCCACGGACTCGGGGCGCGGCTCGCCACCCCGCAGGACGTCTGGAAGGCCGCGACCAACGCCGACGCGGAGGCCGCCTGGAACGCCCTGCTGATGATCCTCGGCCTCGCGATCGGCTACGCGGCCATCGCCCTCGCCAACTCCCTGGTCATGACCGTCACCGACCGCAGGCGCGAACTGTCCCTGCTGCGCCTCGCCGGCGCCACCAAGATCCAGGTGCTGCGCACCGTCGCCGTCGAGACGCTGATGTGCGTGGCGGCCGGCACGGCGATGGGCGTCCTCGGTACGGCCATCAGTGTGGGCGGCTCCTGGGCGGCCCTCGTCCACCTCATCGGCCCGACGCCCGCAGCCATGCCCTGGGGCACGATGGGCGCGCTCGCCGCCGCCTGCGCGGCCGTCGCCCTCACGGCGGCCGTCCTCCCGGCCGCACTCGCCCTGCGGGGCCGGGACGGCGAGGACATCCTGCGCGGGGCGGCGTGAGGCGGGCGTCCTCAGCTGGCGGACGGCTGCAGGGGCTTGCGGACGAGGTAGGTGAGGCCGAAGCCGGAGTCGCTCTCCCGGACGTCGGCGTACCCCCGCCGGAGGTAGAACCGGTGCGCGGTGATGCTGGCGCCGGCCTCCATGTGCGCATGCCCCTCGGCCGCCGCCAGCGCCTCGATGTGGTCCATGAGCAGGCGGCCGATCCCGCGCCCCGCCGAATCCGGATCGACGAACATGCTGAAGACCTTGTGGCCGTCCCGGGAGACCGTCCCCACGACCCCCTCGTCCTCCGCGACGAAGATGTGCCGGTCCGCGGACAGCTCGACGAACCGCCGAGCCGTGAAGTGCTCGCACATCCGGTCGATGACCTCCGCCGGATAGTCCCGGCTGTTCACCTCCCGCAGGCAGCGGTGCACGATCTCCGCCACCCGCGGAGCGTCGTCGGAACGGAATGACCGGACGGCGATCACCACTGCGCCTCCCAGGCAGTCGGTCGGACGTAACCGCTGTCGAGGGTACGCGGCCGGGCCGCGCCGCGGGCCCCGTCGGGCGGGTGGGGCGATCGGTTCCCGGAACCACTCGATGGTGCCATCCGGGCGGCGTGTCCCTGGGATGCGGGCGTGGTTTGGGGTGTCGTTGTCGGCGTCGCCCACCGACCGCGTCCGATACCGGAGGTACCCGCATGTCCACCATCACCACCGTCCTGACCGTCGACGGCATGAGCTGCGGCCATTGCGAGAAGACGGTCAGCGCCGGGCTCTCGGCCCTGCCCGGCGTCACCGACGTCGTCGCCGACGCGCCGTCCGGCCGCGTCACCGTCGCGTCGGCCGAGCCGCTCGACGAGGCGACGCTCCGCAGCGCGGTCGACGGGGCCGGGTTCACCTTCGTCAGCCGCGTCTGAGCCCCGCTCCGGCCACCGGCCCCGGGCCGGTGGCGGGGCCGGAGCGGGCCGCCGGATCAGCCCGCCTCGGCGTCGGGCCGGGCGCGGCCCGTGCAGACGTGGCCCATCCGGAAGCCGACGCCGCGCACCGTGACGATCCAGCCGCTGTGGCCCAACTTGCCGCGCAGCGAGCTGACATGGGTGTCGAGCGTGCGGCTGGCCCGCGGGCCGAGCGCGTGGGCGGAGGTGTCGTCCCAGATCTCGCTCATCAGGCGGCGGCGCGAGACCACCGTGCCGGGGTGCCGGGCCAGGTAGTGCAGCAGGTCGAACTCCTTGCGCGTGAGCCGGACCACCCGCCCGCGCAGGCGCACCTCGCGGGTGGCGCCGTCGATGGAGACGTCGCCGATCGTCAGCACCCGCACCGGCACGGACGGCACGCCGAGGACCCGGCGGACGCGGCGCATGATCGCCTCGATCCGGGCGAGCAGCTCGTGGAACTCGTAGGGCTTGTCGAGGCAGTCGTCCGCACCGGCCCGGAGGCCGCGGATCCGGCCCAGGTCGGCCGTCCGGTCGGTGAAGGCGACGATGGGGGTGTCGCTGATGGTGCGGATGCGCCGGCAGACCTCCAGGCCGTCGAGGTCGGGGAGCTCCATGTTGAGCAGCATGATGTCCGTGTCGTCGCAGGACTCCAGTGCCGCTGCGCCGCTGGGGGCGGTCGCGACCTCGTAGCCGTGCTGCTCCAGTCTGACCGCGAGCGCTCGGGAGACGCTTTCCTGGCCTTCCACGATGAGCACCTGCATGATGCCTTCCAGGTTCGGTGGCGCGGGTGGGTCGGTCTTCCGCGGTGGGTGGGGGCGGGACCGGTGGGGCCGGTCCCGGGCGTGACCGGCCGGACGGCCGCCGGGACGGTCGTCGAAGCGGTCGTCGAAGCGGTCGTCTGAGCGGTCGTCGAATTCGCCGGGAACGAGTTGGGGGAGAGCCCGGGGAGTTTCAGCCCGTGAGCGGGCAGGCGTGTGCGCAGGGACGCCCGGTCCGTGGCGGCCCCGCGCGCGACACCTGTCGACGTGTCCAGTCCACGATTCCCCCGTTTCGTGCACTCATCACTTGCGTGGGGGCGTTCCCGATCACGCCGAGCGGCCGGTGCCAATTCGGTACGGATCGTGGGATATTGCTACGCCCCGCAACCATCCTCCCCTTGTCCTGCCGCTGATGACAACACCCTTGTTGCCGGTGTCACACCAGGGGGGCGCCGTGTCGGCCGTGAGGACCTGCTTTTCGGTCAGCCTTGGGGAATGTCGGGCGACTTGAGACGGTGTCAGGGAGGTGTGCCCACTCCCCGCCACTCTCAACTTATAGCGCACCGGGGGTCTTGCGGCAAGGCCCCCACCGTCCCGCAGAATCACCACCTCAAGGTCTCAACAAGGTCTCAACCTGCGGAAACGGGGAGTCACGACGATGCGAGTGGTGCTGTCGACGTACGGGTCGCGCGGAGACGTCGAGCCGATGGCGGCGCTGGCCGTGCGGCTGCGCGAACGCGGCGCGGAGGTGCGGGTGTGTGCGCCGCCGGACGAGGAGTTCGCCAAGCGGCTGGCCGACGTCGGTGTGGAACTGGTGCCGGCCGGGCCGTCGGTGCGGGAGTTGGTGACGGGTGTGCGGCCGATGGCGGGGAGCATCCAGGAGCGCGCCGCGCGGTTGACCGCCGGCTACTTCGAGGCGGTGTCGGCGGCGGCCGGGGACGCCGACGCGGTGGTGGCGACGGGCCTGTTCCCGACCGTGGCCGGGGCGCGGTCGGCGGCCGAGAAGCTGGGCGTCCACTTCGCCTACGTGGCGCTGCAGCCGACCATGCTGCCGTCCCCGCACCACCGGCCGTACACGTATCCCGGGCATCCGTTCCCCGAGGACGTCACCGACAACCGGGTGCTGTGGGAGCTGCACGTCGGCGTCATGAACGAGGTGTTCGGCGGGGTGGTCAACGAGCACCGGGCGACGGTGGGCCTGCCCCGGGTGGACGACGTGCGCACCCACGTCAACACCGACCGTCCGTGGCTGGCGACGGACCCGGTGCTCGGCCCCTGGGAGCGGCCGGCCGGCGTCGACCCCGTGCAGAGCGGCGCGTGGATCCTGCCGGACGACCGCCCGCTCCCGGCGGACCTGGTGGCGTTCCTGGAGGCCGGCGAGGCCCCGGTGTACGTGGGCTTCGGCAGCATGCCGATGGGGGAGCCGAAGGAGACGATCGCCGGGGACGTCGTCGCCGCGGTCCGCGCACAGGGCCGCCGGATCGTCGTCGCGCGCGGCTGGGCGGACCTGGCCCCGATCGACGGCGCCGACGACTGCTTCGTCGTCGGCGAGGTGAACCAGCAGGCGCTGTTCCCGAGGGTCGCCGCGGTCGTGCACCACGGGGGCGCGGGCACCACGACGGCCGCCGCGCGCGCCGGGACGCCGCAGGTGCTGGTGCCGCAGGTGGTCGACCAGCCGTACTGGGCCGCCCGCGTGGCCGCCCTGGGCATCGGCGTGGCGCACGACGGTCCGGTGCCGACCGCGGCTTCCCTGTCCGCCGCGCTCGGGACGGCCCTCGGCCCGGAGCTGCGCGCCCGGGCCGCCGCCGTCGCGGGCACGGTCCGCGCGGACGGTGCCGCGGTGGCGGCGGAGCACCTGGTGGAGCTGGTGGGCGCGGGGCGCCGGCCCGCGTGAACCGCTTACGGCGCCGGCGAGGCCGTCGACGCAGGGACGGGCGGGCCGGTCAGCAGGGTGCCGGCCTCGGAGTAGGGCCAGCCGTTCGGCACGCAGCCGTGCATGCCCTTGATCTGCTGCATCATCACCGGTGCGGGTGCGCCCGCGCCGGGGCAGTCGACGTGCCCGTTCCCGAGGATGTGGCCGACCTCGTGGTTGACCGCGAGCGCGTGGTAGAGCTCGGGGCGCCCGGTGTAGAACTGCGTGAGGTCGGTCCAGCGCTTGGCGTTGATGACGACCTGCTTGCCGGCCGCGCAGTTCACCGTGCCGCCGGTGTCCAGTCCGTACTGGCCGCAGATCCGGTCGGTGGACTCCGGGGTGGCCAGGTACACCGTGAAGTCCACCGGGTCGGCGGCCACCCGCTGGAAGGACACGGCGCCGCCGGCCGCCCAGCCCTGCCGGACGTTGCCGAGGACGGCGTCCACGTCGGCCGCGAACTGCTCGGGGCGCTGCGGCAGCCCGTTCTCCACCCGCACCTTGTACCGGTACAGGTGCTCGCCGGTGCCGGCGCGGTCGGTGCCGCCGGTGGCCGTGGTGAACGCGAGCTGCTTCGGCTCGTGGTGCCATGGCTGCCACCAGAGCAGCCCGCCGGTGAGCGCGGCGGCCACCGCGAGGGCGAGCAGGCCGGTGCGTATTCGGCCGGGGGTCGGACGGATGGCTGCCATGGGTGCGATCTCCTGAACGGGGGGCTTACGGAGAGGACGACGCTCCCCGCAGTGCTTCCGGTTCACCCGGACGGCCCTGTCCTGTCGCCGGGGTGTGATGGGCTTGGGCGAGGCTTGGGCGAACGGAGAGAGGATCCTCGATGAGCCACGCCCGCGTGCCGGGCCGCACCTCCGTGCTGGCCCGGGCCGTCTGGTCGTACGTCCGGAGCGCGCCGGGCACCTTCGTCTGGCTGGCGATCCTGCTCGGCACCACCTTCGTGATCGACCGGGTGAGCCCGAGGGTGGCCCACCACATCCTGGAGAAGCGCTCGACCAACCTGCACCACCTGGAGGTCGCGCCGCTGAAGGTGCTGTTCAGCAGCGCCCTGTGGATCGAGGGCGGCGGCTGGTGGTTCTACCTCGTGCTCTACAACGTCTTCCACGTGCCCGCCGAGCGCTGGCTCGGCACCGTGCGCTGGCTCGCGGTCGTCCTGATCGCGCACATCGGTGCGACGTACATCAGCGAGGGCGCGCTGTACTGGGCGATCAGCCGGGGCCTCGCCCCGCACCGGGCCGTGTACACGCTCGACGTCGGTGTGAGCTACGCCCTCGCGGGCGTCGTCGCCGTGCTCACGTACGCTCTCGTCCGCCCGTGGCGGTACGTGTACGCGGCGGGTGTGGTCGTGTTCTACGGCTACGGCCTGCTGCAGAACCGCGACTTCACCAGCGCGGGCCACTTCACCGCCGTCCTCATCGGCCTCGCCTGCTACCCGTTCACCCGGGGGCGGCCCGCCGCCTTCGACCCGGTCGCGGCGGCGCGCACCGCCTGGCAGTGGGTCCGCGGGCATGGGCGCCCCAGCCGGTCCCGGAGCTTCTAGGGCGTGTCTTTCGCCCTAGGATCGGAAGCGAGACCGCCCCCGCGAGCGGAGCCAGGAAGGCGGGTGGCGCCGATGACACCGAGGGACGGCCCGTGGCCGCGCTACCTGCGCGTGCTGCCGTGGCTGCTGGTCGCCGGCGGCCTGCTGTGGAACGCCATCGACACGACGAACTACTGGGGCGACCCGATGGTGGCCGCCGCGGCCGTCCTGGCGGGCGCGCTGCTCCCGCTGCGGGACACGCTCGCCGTCGGCGCCGCCAACGTGGTGGGCATCGTCGCGCTGTCCTTCCGCGACGGCACGGTCGGCACCGAGGGCGGCTACCTGGAGCTCACCAACACCGTGTTCGCCGCGCTGCTGGGCGTCTGGATCAACCGCGTCGTCGCCCGCCACGGGCGGCGGCTGGCCACGGTGCGCAGCGTCGCCGAGGCCGCCCAGCTGGCCGTCCTGCCCGCGCCGCCGGACCGGGCGGGGGAGCTGACGGTGGCCGCCTGCTACCGGGCAGCCCAGACGGAGGCGCTGATCGGCGGCGACGCGTACGCCGTCCAGGAGACTCCGTACGGCGTGCGGCTGATGATCGCGGACGTGCGGGGCAAGGGCCTGCCGGCGGTGGCGACGGTGTCGGTGCTGCTCGGGGCGTTCCGGGAGAACGCCTCGCGCGCCTCGGACCTGGTCGCGCTCGCGGACGCCCTGGAGCAGTCGCTGGCCCGCGAGAGCGAGCACCGCGACGAGGAGGTGCGGACGGAGGGGTTCAGCACGGCGCTGCTCGCGGAGTTCCCGGGCGGCCGGGACGCCGTGCACGTCCTGAGCTGCGGCCACCCCGGGCCGTACCTGCTGGGCGGCCCGGGCGGGGCGGCCGGCCCGGGCGGCGTGCGGCGCCTGGACGCGGCCGACCCCGGCCTGCCGCTCGGCATGGGCGCGCTGGGCCCGGACCGCTCGGCGCCGGACCGGTGGCCGTTCCCCGCCGGGCACACGCTGCTCCTGGTCACGGACGGCGTCACCGAGGCCCGGGACGGCGCCGGGCGGTTCTACGACCCGGTGAGGGGCCTCGCCCCGCTGGGTCCGTTCGCCGGGCCGGGGGAGGTGCTGGACGCCCTGGGGCGCGACGTGGCGGCCTGGACGGGCGGCCCGCGGGACGACGACATGGCCGTCCTCGCCGTCACTCGTCCATGAGTTCTACTCTTGCCCCGTGAGTGCGCACGCGACGCTCGACGACGCCACGGCGGCCGACCTCGAAGGCCTGGAGACGCTGGTCCGGCTGCTGGCCGGGCGGGGCGTCGTGGTGCTCAGCGGCGCGGGGCTGTCGACGGAGTCCGGCATCCCCGACTACCGGGGCGCCACCGGCAGCCGGCGCCGCCGCGCGCCGATGACGTACCAGGAGTTCACCGCCGGCGAGGAGGCCCGCCGCCGGTACTGGGCGCGCAGCCACACCGGCTGGCGCACGATCGCGGCGGCCGAGCCCAACGCCGGGCACCGGGCGGTGGAGCGGCTGCGCCGCTCGGGCCACGTGGCGGCAGTGATCACGCAGAACGTCGACGGCCTGCACCGCGCCGCCGGCACCCGGGCGGCCGTCGAACTGCACGGCGGACTGCACCGGGTGGTGTGCCTGGAGTGCGGGCGCACCAGCGCGCGCGAGGAGCTGGACGGGCGGCTGGAGGAGCTGAACCCGGGCTTCCGCGCGGCGGGGGCGGAGGTCCGCCCGGACGGCGACGCCGAGCTGCCGCAGGAGCTGGTCGACGCGTTCCGGGTCGCCCCCTGCGGGGCGTGCGGCGGGGTCCTCAAACCGGACGTCGTGTTCTTCGGCGAGAGCGTGCCGAAGCCCCGGGTGGAGCGCTGCTTCGGGCTGGTCGACGCCGGGCAGGCGCTGGTCGTGCTCGGGTCGTCCCTCACCGTGATGTCGGGCCTGCGCTTCGTGCGGCACGCGGCCCGCGCGGGCACCCCGGTGGCGATCGTCAACCAGGGGCGGACCCGTGGCGACGACCTGGCCGCGGCCCGCATCGACCTGCCGCTGGGTGCCGTGCTGACCGAGGCCGCGCACCGGGTGGGCTGACGTCGGGCCCGTTTTACTGCGCTGTTCAAAGCCCTGCTTGGGAACACATCCGGGGCGCTTATGGCCAAACTCACTCGTTCGAGTGAGTTTGGCGGGGCTCGGTAGCCCTGCGTACTGGTGCGTCCACAGATCGGTGAACCTAAACGTCCTCACACGAACCCGGATCGGCCGCAACAATCTGACGCATCGTCGGATCAGCCGATTTACGGGAGGGGACCACACGTGACCACCGAGGCCGTCCAGCAGAGCCAGCAGAGCCAGCAGAGTCAGCAGAGCCTCAGTACCTCCGCCGCCCGGAACCTCGCCACCACCACCAAGACCGTGCCGCAGATGCTCGGGATCACCCCGCGCTACCTGCTGCGCGCGCTGCCCTGGGTGGACCTGGAGGCCGGGGTCTTCCGCGTCAACCGCCGCCGCGGCTTCATCCTCGGCGACGGGCTGATCAGCACCTACGTCGACGGCGCCGGCGCCAACCAGGTCGTCGCCGAGGACCTGCGCGAACTGGCCTTCCTCAGCCAGGTGGACAGCCCGCTGCTCGCCGCGCTCGCCAGCGCCTTCGTCGAGCGCGAGGTGGCGCCCGGCGAGCTCATCGTCGAGGCCGGCGCCCCCGCCGACCAGCTGCACATCATCGCGTTCGGCCGCGCCGAGAAGCGCGCCACCAACGAGTACGGCGCGGACGCCCTGCTGGCCGTCCTCGGCGAGGGCGACTTCTTCGACGGCGCCGAGTGGGCCAACGGCACGGACACGACGTACCGGGTCAAGGCCGTGAGCGCGTGCACCGTGCTCTCCGTCGAACGCCGCACGCTCGTCGAACTCGCCGACCGCGAGCCCTCGTTGCGGGCGCAGCTCGACGAGTTCGCCGCCGCCTCCGTGCGGCCGTCGACCGACCGCGAGCACCCGATCGACCTCCAGTCGGGCCACGCCGGCGAGCCGTACCTGCCCGAGACCTTCGTGGACTACGAGGACAGCCCGCGCGAGTACGAGCTCAGCATCGCGCAGACCGTCCTGCGCGTGCACACCCGCGTCGCGGACGTCTACAACTCCGGCATCGACCAGGTCCAGGCCCAGTTGCGGCTGACCGTCGAGGCGCTGCGCGAGCGCCAGGAGTGGGAGATGCTCAACAACGCCGAGTACGGCCTGCTCAACAACGTCGCCGCGAGCCAGCGCGTGCGCACCCGCAAGGGCGCGCCGACCCCGGACGACATGGACGAGCTGCTCACCCGGGTCTGGAAGCAGCCGGCGTTCTTCCTCGCCCACCCGCGCGCCATCGCCGCGTTCGGCCGCGAGTGCACCCGGCGCGGGGTGCCGCCGCAGATCGTCGAGCTGTTCGGCAGCCCGTTCCTCACCTGGCGCGGCGTGCCGCTGCTGCCCTCCGACAAGCTCGACCTCAAGGGCTCGGCGAACTCGGCGCCCGGCACCACCAACATCCTGCTGATGCGCGTCGGCGAGGACCGCCAGGGCGTCGTCGGCCTGCGCCCGGCGAAGGTGCCGGACGAGGTCGAGCCGGGCCTCGCGGTGCGGGCGATGGGCGTCGACCGGCAGGCCATCACCTCGTACCTGGTGACCAGTTACTTCTCCACCGCCGCCCTGGTGGACGACGCGGTCGCCGTGCTCCAGAACGTCGAGGTGTCCAACTACCATGACTACTCCTGACGGGTTCGGGCGCGGCTCCGGGATCCACGGAGTGGCCCAACGGCCGCCGTACGGGACCGACATGACCGCGATCCCGTTCTACTGGCTGCCGCCCCAGGCGGCCCCTTCGGCCCCGCAGATTCCGTCGGCCCCGCAGGCCACGTCGGCGCCCGCCGCGCCCGCCGGCGGGTTCGACGTCGAGGCCGTCCGCCGCGACTTCCCGCAGCTGCACCGGGAGGTGAACGGCCACCCGCTCGTCTGGCTGGACAACGGGGCCACCACCCTCAAGCCCCGCCAGGTCGTCGAGGCCGTCGGCGAGCACTACGCGACGAGCACCTCCAACGTCCACCGCGGCGCCCACACCCTCGCCAAACAGGCCACCCAGGTCTACGAGGAGGGCCGCGCCGAGGCCGCCCGACTGCTCGGCACCCCGGACCCGGACGAGATCGTCTTCGTCCGCGGCACCACCGAGGCCGTCAACCTCGTGGCGCAGAGCTGGGGCCGGGCCAACCTCGGCGTCGGCGACGAGATCCTCGTCTCCGCCGCCGAACACCACTCCAATCTCGTGCCCTGGCAGCTGATCGCCAAGGAGCGGCGGGCCCGGGTCGTGCCGATCCCGCTGCTCCCCGACGGGCAGCTCGACCAGGACGCCTACCGGGACCTGCTCAGCTACCGCACCAAGCTGGTCGCGCTCACCCACGCGTCCAACGTGCTGGGCACCGTCCCGCCGGTGGCCGAGATGACGGCGCTCGCCCACCGGTACGGGGCCCGGGTGCTGATCGACGGCGCCCAGGCGGTCAGCCACTTCCCGGTCGACGTCAAGGCGTTGGACGCCGACTTCTACGCCTTCTCCGGGCACAAGATCTTCGCCCCGACCGGCATCGGCGTCCTGTACGGCAAGCGCGACGTGCTGGAGGCCATGCCCCCGTGGCAGGGCGGCGGCAACATGATCGACTCGGTCTCCTTCGACGAGACGACCTACGCCCCCGTCCCGCACCGCCTGGAGGCCGGCACCGGCCACATCGCCGGCGTCGCCGGCCTGGGGGCCGCGCTGCGCTACCTGTCCGGCCTCGACCGCCAGGCGGCCACCGCGCACGAGGAACAGCTCACCGCGTACGCCATGGCGGCCCTGGCCACCGTGCCCGGGCTCCGGCTGATCGGCAACGCGCCCGGGAAGATCGGTGTGCTGACCTTCCTGCTCGCCGGCGTCGACCCGATGGCCGTCGCCGCCCGGCTCGACCAGCAGGGCATCGCCGTCCGCGCCGGCCACCACTGCGCCCAGCCCGCCCTCGCCGCCTACGGCGTCCAGAGCGCGGTCCGCGCGTCGCTGGCCCTCTACAACACCGTCCAGGACGTGGACAGCCTGATCAGCGCCCTCCAGGGCGTCCAGGCCACCTCCTGACCCGCGAACGGGCGGACGCCACCCCGCAGGTGGTGTCCGCCCGTTCGCCGTGCCCCGGCGCGTCAGCCGCCCGTCAGCCGCCCGTCAGGCCGGGCTCCCGGTGCGGCCGGGCCGGGTTGGCCGCGGTCGCGTAGAGGACGGAGAGGAGGAACAGCCCCCCGCCCAGGTGCCAGCCCCCGCAGACGGCACTCCAGATCCCGCCCAGGAAGTGCGCCACCGCGACGACGGTCAGGCCGAAGACCACACCGCGCTCCCCGGAGCGCGACCGCCGCACGGACGCGACGACGCCCCACCCGCAGAGCGCCGCCCACACCAGGCCCAGCGCGGGGAAGACCGCGACACCGTAGCGGGAGAAATCGGTGCCGTCGTCGTCCAGGTAGGCCACGCTGCGCATGCTCCACGCCGCGTACGCGATCCAGAGGCTCAGCAGGACCTCGGCGACCAGCGCGACGCGGGCCGTGACGACGGCGAGCCTGGCGCCGTCGAGGCGGGGAACTCTCACGGGATGGTGCGCCCTTTGGGTGCGGGTCGGTGGTTGGAACCCCGAGAGCCTAGTTGATACCCAAGAATCAGTAAAGACTGATGCGTTAATGAGTAATGCGATTGAGGGCTTTGTATCCGTCGTGTATCAGCGGGCGCTTGATCCGGCGTCGATGTCCTCCGGTGCGGCGGGGGTGTCCGATGTCTGCGGTATCGTCCCTTTCACGTTCCTGCCCCCGCCCCGCCGACCGTCCGTAGAGGAGGCGTCCGTCCCGTGTCCGACGTCCCTCCGGTCCGTGTGTTGCTGGTCGAGGACGACGCGTTGATGCGGCGGGCGTTCACCGTCGCGCTGGAGCGGTACGGGTACGCGATGACGGCCGCGGCGGACGGGCTCACCGGGCTGGAGCTGTTCCGTGAGCGGGAGTTCGACCTGCTGATCCTGGACGTCATGCTGCCCGGCCTGGACGGGATCGGGCTGTGCCGCAGGGTGCGGGAGACGAGCCTGGTGCCCGTGTTGATGATGTCCGCCCGCGGGGACGGGCTCGACGTCGTCGCGGGGCTGGAGGCCGGCGCGGACGACTACGTGGTCAAGCCCGTCGACACGTTCGTGCTGGTCGCGCGCATCCGCTCGCTGCTGCGGCGGGCCACGTACGCACCGGCGCCGGGCCCGCGGCCGGAGCGGGCCGGGCCGGCCGCCTCCGACGGCGAGGTGCTCACCTTCGGGGACCTCGCCATCGACACCGCCGGGATGGTCGTGTCCGTCGCCGGGGCGCCCGTGGCGCTGACGCCGACGGAGCTGAAGGTGCTCCTGGAGTTCGCCGCCAGGCCGGGCGTCGTGCTGGAGCGGCACACCCTGCTGCGCGACGTGTGGGACTACGGCTGGGACGGCGACAGCCGGGTCGTCGACCTGTGCGTGCAGCGGCTTCGCCGCAAGCTGGGGCGGGACCGGATCGAGACGGTCCGGGGCTTCGGCTACAAGCTCAGGCGCTGAGCCCGGTGCGAACGCCCGGGCGCCCGCGCCGCACGTCCCTGCGCTGGAAGATCGCCGCGCTGGCCGCCCTCACCGCCTGCCTGGTCGCGGCAGCCGTCGGCGTGCTGGTGCACGTGTGGACGGCGCAGGACATCCGCGACCGTGCCGACGCGCAGGCCTTCAACACCGTCTACTCCGCCATGGACGTCTACCGCCGCACCGGCGCGCTCGCGGACGGCGCCGAGCTCGACCCGGCCGGCCTGCCCGCCGCACTGCGCGACCCGGTCGACGGGCAGCGGCACACGGCCTACGACGGGAGCGTCCACGGCAACCTCGGCCCGAGCGTCTGGGGCGCCCAGCGCACCGCGGGCCCGGGCAGCCCGGTGCTCGCCGTCCGGGTCAACACGAGCCCCGAACTCCACACCCTGAGCCGCCTCGACGCGACCGTCACGGTCGCCTCGCTGATCGCCCTCGGCGCCGCCGTGCCCGTCGCCGTCTACGGCGCCGGGCTGCTCGGCCGCCGGCTGCGCCGCGTCTCCGAGACCGCGGGCCGCATCACCGCCGGGGACCTCGACGCCCGCACCGGGCCGGCCGGCGGCCGCGACGAGGTGGCCGACATCGCCGCCGCGGTCGACCTCATGGCCGACAGCCTCGGCCGGCGCCTGCGCGCCGAACGGCAGTTCACCGCCGACGTGGCCCACGAGCTGCGCACCCCGGTGGGCGGCCTGCTCGCCGCCGTCGACCTCCTGGCGCCCGGCGAGACCGAGGACCTGCTGCGCGCCCGGGTACGCGACCTGCGCGGCCTGGTCGAGGACCTCCTGGAGATCTCCCGCCTCGACGCGGGCGCCGAACGCCCCGTCCGCGCCTCGGTGCCGCTCGGCGCCGTCGTCGCGGAGGCGGTGACGCGCACCGGCCTGGATGCCGAAGTCACCGTGGCGGACCGGGAGTTCCGGGTGGAGACCGACCCGCGCCGGCTGGAGCGCATCGTCGGCAACCTCGTCGTCAACGCCCACCGCCACGGCGCCGCCCCCGTGCACGTCCGCGTCGACGGCCGGACGGTCGCCGTGCGCGACCACGGCCCCGGCTACCCGCCGGACCTGCTGCTCCACGGCCCGCGCCGCTTCCACACCGGCGCCCGCGAACGCGGCACCGGCCACGGCCTCGGCCTGACCATCGCCCTCGGCCAGGCCCGGCTCCTCGGCGCCGACCTGCGCCTGGACAACGCCCCGGACGGCGGCGCCCTCGCGACCCTGCGCCTGCCGCCGGACTGACGCCCGTCCGACGCGCTACGGAACTGCTACGAACGGGACCGGCCATCGATACACGGCCGCCCAGGGCACCGATACGTTCCCCCGACACCCTCTGAAGTGCACGTCCCCGCACCGAAGAGGAGCCCCCGTGACACCCGATCCGCTCACCCTGCACCATGCGCCCGGCATCGCCGCCGCCACCACCGGCCTGACCAAGGTCTACGGCTCCGGCGACACCCGGGTCACCGCCCTCGACGGCGTCAGCATCGGCTTCCGGGAGGGCGAGTTCACCGCCATCATGGGCCCGTCCGGCTGCGGCAAGTCCACCCTGATGCACTGCGCCGCCGGGCTCGACACCCCCACCTCCGGCTCGGTGCGCATCGGCACCACCGAGCTCGGCCCGCTCGACGACCGGCAGCTCACCCGGCTGCGCCGGGAGCGGATCGGCTTCGTCTTCCAGGCGTTCAACCTCCTGCCGACGCTCACCGCGCTGGAGAACATCACGCTGCCGCTGGCCATCGCCGGGCGCCGCCCCGACCAGCGCTGGCTGGACCGGGTGGTCGCCATGGTCGGCCTCGCCGAGCGGCTCGGCCACCGGCCCGCGCAGCTGTCCGGCGGGCAGCAGCAGCGCGTCGCGGTTGCCCGCGCACTGGCCGGGCAGCCCGCCGTGGTGTTCGCGGACGAGCCGACCGGCAACCTCGACTCCCGCGCCGGGACGGAGGTCCTCGGCTTCCTGCGCGACTCCGTCCGCGAACTGGGCCGGACGGTCGTCATGGTGACCCACGACCCGGTCGCCGCCGCCTTCGCCGACCGCGCGGTCTTCCTCGCCGACGGCCGGCTGGTCGACGAGATGGTGCGCCCCACGCCCGACCGCGTGCTGGACGTCATGCAGAGCTTCGACGCGCGCGCCGCCCGCTGACACCGCCAACCGCCCAGGAAGAAACCCATGTTGACAACAGCTCTGCGCAACGTCCTGGCGCACAAGGCCCGGCTGGCGATGACCGTGCTCGCGGTCTGCCTCGGGGTCGCGTTCGTGTCCGGCACCCTCGTGTTCGCGGACTCCACCACGGCGGCCCACCGCGCCGCCGCCTCGAAGAACTGCGCCGGCGTCGCCCTCACCGTCACCGCCAAGGAGCCCCGGCCCGGCGCCGGCACCGACCAGCCGACCAGTGTGCTCGACGACGCGCTCGTGCGGAAGCTGGCCGACCTCCCCAGCGTGGCCGCCGTCCGGCCGTCCGCCGACGGCTCGGCCGTCCTGAACGCGGCGGACGGCACCCCGCTGCGGGTCGGCGCGCGCTGGGCCAACCAGGCCGCCGCCTACGTCCCCGGCAAGGACGGGACGGACGGCCGCTACCCGCTGACGGAGGGCCGGGCGCCCCGCGGCGGCGACGAGATCGCCGTGGACCGCGGCACGGCCGCCGCCGGCCGGCTGAGGATCGGCGACCCGGTCACCCTCGCCACCGACGGGCCGGCCATGACCAAGCGCCTCGTCGGCCTCGTCACCACCGACGACACCCGGGTGACGGCCGGCGGCACCCTCGTCCTGTTCGACCGGGCGACGGCCCAGCAGCTGTTCGCCACCCCCGGCCACTACACCGGCATCGACCTCGCCGCCGCGCCCGGCACCGACCAGGTCGACCTCGCCCGCAAGGTCGCCGCCGTGCTCCCCGCCGACCGGGCCGAGGCCACCACCGGGGCCGCCCGGGCCGCCCAGCAGACGATCCTCGTCGACACCCTCACCCGCGGCTACGAGAAGCTGCCGCTGGTCTTCGCCGGCGTCTCGCTCTTCATCGCCTCGTTCCTCATCGTCAACACCTTCACCATGCTCGTCGCCCGCCGCACCCGCGAGATCGCGCTCCTGCGGGCGATCGGCGCGCAGCGCCGCCAGGTGGCGCGGGCCGTCCTGCTGGAGGCCCTCGTGGTCGGGCTCGCCGCGTCGGCGGCCGGGTTCCTGCTGGGCCTCGGCATCGCCGCCGCACTGCCCGGACTCCTCGGCGACGGGCTGCCGCGCGGCCCCCTCGTGATCGGCCCCGCGCCCGTCGCGGCGGCGCTCGCCGTGGGCGTGGGCGTCACCGTGCTCGCCGCGTGGCTGCCGTCCCGCCGGGCGGCGAAGGTCGCGCCGATCGAGGCGCTGCGGACGGCCGAACAGCCGCCGCCCGCCCACCGGTTGCACCTCCGCGCCGTGGCAGGCCTCGTCCTGGTCGCGCTCGCCGCGGCCCTGCTGGTGTCGCTGCGCGGCGCGAAGGACGCCTCGGAGGCGAACCTGCAGAGCGCGATGCTCGGCTGCGCCCTGCTCGTCTGCGGCCTGATCGCGCTCGGGCCGGTGCTCGCCGCCCCGGTGATCCGGACGTTCGGCAGGCTCACCGGCCGCCTCGGCGTCGCCGGGCGCCTCGCCCGGGAGAACGCGCTGCGCGACCCCCGGCGCACCGCCGCGACCGCCGCCACCCTCATGATCAGCACCGCGCTCGTCACCGGCCTCGCCACCATCGGGCACTCCGCCGCGCAGGCCCTCGACCACCGGGCCGCCGCCGGGCTCGCCGCCGACTACGTGATCGGCTCCCGTTCCACCATGGACGGCGTCGACCCGGCCGCCGTCGCACGGATCGCCGCCACCCCGGGCGTGCGGACGGCGAGCGCCGTCACGGACTCCACCCTGGTGGCCGGCGGCACGGTCCTGGAGGTCGCGGGCGTCGACCCCGACACGGCGGGCGGCGTCCTGCGGCTCGACCTGACCGGCGGCTCGCTCCAGGACCTCGGTCCGGGCCGGGTCGCCGTCTCCGCCACCGTCGCCCGCGAACACCACCTCGCCCCGGGCGACCGCCTCGACGCCCGCATGGGCCGCACCCAGGACGCCCGCCCGTACACCGTCGTGGCGGTCTACCGGGACGACCCGACGGCCCGTGACGTGCTCGCCGCGCGCGCGGAGGTGGCGCAGAACAGCCACCTGCCCGGCTCCGTCCAGCGCATCCTCGTCCGCACCGCCGACGGCGCCACCTCTCCGGCCCTCGAACAGCGGCTGCGCACCGCCGTCGGCAACAGCCCGCTGGTGAAGGTGCAGGACCGCGCGCAGCTCGTCCGCGAGGCGGCCGGGGTCATGGGCGACCTGCTGGCCGTCATGTACGGCATGCTCGCCGTCGGCGCGCTGATCGGCGCGCTCGGCATCGTCAACACCCTGGCCGTGTCCGTCGCCGAACGCACCCGCGAGATCGGCGTCCTGCGCGCCGTCGGCCTGGACCGCGCGGGCGTCCGGCGGATGATCCGCCTGGAGGCGGTGACCGTCGCCGCGTACGGCACCCTCCTCGGCCTGGCGGCCGGCCTGGCCGGCGCGTGGGCGGTCGGCCCGCTGGCCACCGGCGCGGTGGAGCACTACACGCCGGCGCTGCCGTGGGGCACGCTGCTCCTGGTGTGCGCGGTCTCGCTCGCGATCGGCGCCCTCGCGGCCGCCGTCCCGGCCCGCCGGGCAGCCGCCCTGGGCCCGCTGGCGGCGGCCGCCGAGGCGTGAGACCCGGGCTGCGCCCGTGCCCCGACGGTGGCGCGACCCGCGGCGGTCTGTGTGGGTGGGGCGGGTCATTCGGATCAGGCCGAGGTCCGCGCCGGGGTGGATCACGCCCCGCCCGCCGGGCCTGCGTCCGGCCGGTTCGTCCGCGCTCCGGCCGGGACGTGGGGCCGTCGCTCGGCATGCCGCCGCTTCCCCGCCCGGGCGCGTCACGCCCTGCCCGCCGGGCCTGCGTTCGGCCGGCCCGGGCGGCACCCGTTCCGCCCGCCCCCACCCCCGTCGGGGGCGGGCGGAAGCCTCAAACGGCCTCAGAGGCCCAGGAGTTCGGCGAAGGTCCCGCCCAGCACGCGGTCCCGCAGTTCGCCGGGCGGCGTGGCGCGCTCGACCATCGCGCGGGTGACGACCGGGTCGCCGTAGGGTGCGTCCGAGCCGAAGAGCGTCCGGTCGGGCACCTCGCGGATCGCCAGCCGCACGGCGAACACGACGCTCGCCGTGGACAGTTCGAGGTACAGGTTCGGGGTCTCCCGCGCCAGCTCGATCGCCTGCAGCCAGTGGAGTCCGCCGAGCTGGCTGAGCACGAGCGGCACGCGCGGGTGGCGGCGGGCGAGCTCGGCCAGCGTCGCGATGTCGCCGGCGGTGGTCGGTGCGAAGCCGTGGACGACGACCGGCAGCCCGCCGTGGTCGGCGGCGGCGCGCAGCACCGGTTCGACCAGGCCCGCGCCGTCCGGCGGCGGCGTCAGCTCGCCGATGCCCCGGAAGCCGCGTGCGACGACGTCCCGCTGCACCTCCTCGGCGATCCGCTCGGCCGGTACGTCCAGCCGCACCTTGCCGAAGCCGATGAACCGGTCCGGGTGCGCCGCGCAGACGGCCGCGAGCTCGTCCACCGCCGCCGCGTGGGCATCCGCCCCGGCCGAGCGGCCGCTGATCGTGTCGTGCAGGACGCTCATCTCCCGCTTGAAGCCGGCCAGGTCGCCGGCCCGCTCCGGGTGCGGCCGGGTGCCGAAGAGCACGGCGCGGTCGACGCCCGCCTCGTCGAGCAGGGCGAGGTGGCCGTCCACCGGGTCGTGGACGTGGCTGTGCGCGTCGATGATCAACGGAATCTCCTGGTCGGTGCCGCCGTGCGGGGACGGGCACTAGTGTTCAACCCTGACACCGTGACAAGGTCAAGCCGGACGGGGGAGCGGGGCACGATGAGGATCGGCGAACTGGCGGGGCGCAGCGGCACGAGCGAGCGCCTGATCCGCTACTACGAGCGGGTCGGCCTGCTCACGTCGACGCGTCTCCCCAACGGCTACCGGGATTTCGAGCCGTCCGCCGAGCGGACCGTGCGCCAGATCCGCGCCCTGCTCGCGGCCGGGCTGCCGACGCGGACGATCCAGCAGCTCCTGCCCTGCGGCGAGCCGGAGGGCCCGCTGCGCGCGTGTCCGGGGGTGCTGCGCAAGCTGCGCACCCAGCTCACCGAACTCGACCGCCGCGCCGATGAGTTGGACCAGGCCCGGCAGGCCCTGCGGCAGGCCATCGCGGCCACCGAGGCGGCCGGCCTGCCCCCGGCGGCCTGAGACGCTGGAGGGGCGTGGCCGACGTCGGCCACGCCCCGGTGGGTCACGGGAATCGGGAGGCGTCAGGGAGCCTTCTTCGCTTCCGGCGCCCGGAGGAGGCCGGCACCGTGGGAGCCGTCAACGTCTTACGGGCCGGGCCGGCCCGTCGCGAACCCAACCAGGCTTGGCGAGAAGCCCCCGGCTTCAACCGGGGGAGGAGTCACGTTGCACAGGGCCAGGTTGGTCGGAGATGTGCGGCCGTACAGTCTGCCGGTCGGCGGAGTGCGGGGCCGCTTCCTTAGCGGGACGTTAGATCTGGGCCGCACTCCTTGCCGCCGGTCGCGGCCCGGCTGCACGCTCTGGGGCACCTCACCCGCCCTGGAACACCCGTGGAGCCGCCATGTCGTCGTCCGAGTCATCCGCGTCGTCCGAGCCGTCCGCGTCGTCCGTGTCGCTTGGATCGATCGCCGCCCCTCCGAAGCCGTCGCGCGAGGAGCGGGCCCGGCGGCGGCTCGCGCTCGTCGGGGGGTCGCTGGGGAACCTCGTGGAGTGGTACGACTGGTTCGTCTACGCCAGCTTCGCGGTGTACTTCGCCGACGACTTCTTCCCCGGGTCGGACTCCACGGCCAAGCTGATGAACACCGCCGGGATCTTCGCCGTCGGCTTCCTGATGCGGCCGGTCGGCGGCTGGGTGCTCGGGCGGGCGGCCGACCGGCACGGGCGCAAGAGCGCGCTGACCCTGACGGTCACGATGATGTCGGCGGCGGCCGTGCTGATCGCGGTCGCGCCGACGTACGGGCAGGCCGGGTACCTCGGGGCGGCCGTCCTGCTGGTGGCGCGGCTGCTGCAGGGCCTGAGCATCGGCGGCGAGTACGCGGCGAGCGCGACCTACCTGACGGAGGCGTCGGCACCGGACCGTCGGGGGCTCGGGTCGTCGTTCCAGTACGTGTCGATGACGGTCGGCCAGCTGCTGGGCCTCGGCATCCTCATCGTCATGCAACACACGCTCACCGCGAAGGAGTTGCACGCCTGGGGCTGGCGGGTGCCGTTCCTCCTCGGCGCCGTCTTCGCGCTCGTGGTGTTCTGGCTGCGCCGCCGGCTGCCGGAGACGGACGCGTTCACCAAGGAGACCGCCGGCCGGGCCGAGGGCGCCCGGGGCACGCTGCGCGGGCTGTGGGAGCACCGCCGCCAGGCCGTCCTGGTCATGGCGCTCACGCTCGGCGGCACCGTCGCCTACTACACGTACACCACGTACCTCACCAAGTACCTGATCGGCAGCGCCGGCCTGCCCAAGAACACCGCGACGCTGGTCAGCTTCACCGCGCTCGCGGTCTTCGCCGCCGTGCAGCCGCTCGCCGGGCTGCTCTCCGACCGGATCGGGCGCCGCCCGCTGCTGATCACCTTCGCGATCGGCTGCACCGTGGGCACCTACCCGCTCATGTCCGCGCTGGGTTCGGCCTCCTCGTACTGGTCCGCGCTCGGTCTGTCCGTGGTGGCCCTGCTGATCGTCACCGGCTACACGTCGATCAACGCGGCCGTGAAGGCGGAGCTGTTCCCGACCCGCATCCGCGCCCTCGGCGTGGCCCTCCCGTACGCGCTCGCCAACGCGCTCTTCGGCGGCACGGCCGAGTACGTGGCGCTCTGGTTCAAGAACGCCGGCCACGAGTCCGGCTTCTTCTGGTACGTCTCGGCCTGCGCGCTGGTGTCGCTCGTCACGTACCTCTTCATGCCCGACACCCGCGACGCCGAGCTCGACCCGGCCGGGACCCCCGAGGCGGGCGCGGTGGCGCAGGCCGTACGGTAGTCACCTCACAGGTGGGGAGGACCGCGTGCACGTGCTTCTCGTCGAGGACGACGACCGCATGGCCCAGGCCCTCGCCACCGCCCTCGCCCGCCGCGGCCACACCGTGCGCCGGGTGGTGCGCGCCGCCGAGGCGCTGCGGCACGTGCGGGAGGCCGGGTTCGTCCTGCTCGACCTCGGCCTGCCCGACCTGGACGGCCTCGACCTGCTGCGCAAGCTGCGCACGGTCTGCCAGGTGCCGCTGATCGTCGTCACCGCCCGCAGCGAGGAGCGCGACATCGTCCAGGCGCTGCGGGCGGGGGCCGACGACTACGTGATCAAGCCGTTCCGGATGGCCGAACTCATCGCCCGCGTCGACACCGTGCGCCGCCGGCTCGGACGGCCCGCGCCCCCGGACGGCACCGGACCCGGCACCGGCGACGGGCGGCAGGTGCGCACCGGCGACGTCGCGGTCGACCTCGCCGGCCGGACGGTCACCGTCGGCGGCGCCGAAGTCCGGCTCACCCGGCGCGAGTTCGACGTCCTCGCACTGCTCGCCGCGCAGCCCGGCGACGTCCGCTCGCGCGAGGAGATCCTCGACCGCATCTGGGGCGACGCGTTCCTCGGCTCCTCGCGCTCCCTCGACGTCCACGTCGCCGGGATCCGCGCCAAGACCGGGCGCGCCGGACTCGTCCGCACGATCCGCGGGTACGGCTACCAGCTCGGCGACCTGGGGCGGGAGCGCGGTACCGGATGAGGCGCCGCCTGCTGGCCGTCCTGACCGCGCTCATCGGGACCGCCGTGCTGCTCCTCTCGCTGCCCCTGGCCGACTCCTACGCCCGCGGCCGGACGGAACACCTCCTCCTCCAGCGCCGCGCCGACGCCGTCCGCTTCGCCGACCTCGCCAACCGGATCCGCACCGACGCCGACCGCCGCGAACTCACCGCCGAACTCACCCGCTACGCCGAGCTCTACGGCGCCGCCGTGACCGTCGTCGACCCCTCCGGCGGGGTCCTCGGCCGGGCCGGGGCTACCCCCACGGACGCCATCGCGGAGGACGCCCGCAGCCGGGCTCTCACCGGCCGCTCCACCGAGATGCTGCCCACGATCCTCCCCTGGGGGCCGGACACCGTCCTCCTCGCCGAACCCGTGGGCCAGGACGAACGCGTCAACGGCGCCGTCCTGTTGACCGTCCCCACCGCCGCCGCGCGCCACGACGTCCTCGTCCGCTGGGCGCTCATCGCCGCGGGCGCCGTCACCGCGTTCGTCGTCGCCGCCCTCGTCGCGGCGGGGCTGGCCCGCTGGCTGCTGCGGCCCGTCGACGAACTCGACCGCGTGGTGGCCCGGTTGGCGGACGGACGGCTGGAGGCGCGGGCGGTGTCGGACGGCGGCCCGCCGGAACTGCGCAGGCTGCGGCGGCACTTCAACGGCATGGCGCAGGCCGTCGCCGACGCGCTGCGCCGCCAGCGCGACTTCGTCGCCGACGCCTCCCACCAACTCCGCAACCCGCTGGCCACCCTGGTCCTGCAACTGGAGAACGCCGAACCGCACGTACCGCCCGGCCCCGGCCTCGCCGCGCACGCCCTGGCCCTGGACGAGGCCGACCGGCTGGCCGAACTCCTGGACGGGCTACTGGCGTTGGCGAGGATGGAGTCCGCGTCCGAGCCGCTCGCGGAACACGACGTGTCGGCGGCCGTCCGCGACCGAGTGGCCGCCTGGGCGCCCGTGTTCCGCGCCGGCGGCCAGGAGCTGACGGCGGACGTCACCCCCGGCCTGCGCGCCCTCGCGCTGCCCGACGCGGCCGGACGGGTGCTGGACGCGCTGCTCGACAACGCGGGCAAGTTCGTCCCGGAGGGGGAGCGGATCCACGTCACGGCGGAGGCCGCGCCCGACGGCGACGGCGGCGGCACTGTCGTCGTCGTCCGGGTGTCCGACACGGGACCCGGCGTGGAAGCCGGGCAACTCCCGCTGCTGCTGCGGAGATTCAGCCGAGCGCCCGAGCACCAGAACGTCCCCGGCACCGGCCTCGGCCTGGCCATCGCGGACGAGCTGGCGCGGGCCTGCGGGGGCACCCTGACCGTCGCGCCGACGAGCCCGCACGGGCTGAGCGTGGAGTTCCGGCTCCCGGGGGCGGACGGGCAGAGCCCGGGCCGGGTTCCGGTACCCCGGCGCTGAACGCCTCGGCTCGGCTCTGTCCGGGATCTTGGAATCGCTGGACGGAAAGCTCAGCCGTAGACCGACCGGTAGTAGGCCGCCGCCCCCGGGTGCAGCGGCACCGCCCCGGTGGAGACGGCGAACCGGGGCTCCAGCCGGGCCCCCGCCGTCACGGCGCGCAGCAGCGTGGCCCACCGGTCGAACAGGATCCGCAGCAGCTCGCGCACGGCGTCCTCCGGCACACCCGGGCGGGCCGTCAGGTAGTTGCCGACTCCGACGGTGCCGATCGGGCTCCGCAGGCCGTACGCCCCGGCCGGGAGCGTGACCGCCGAGTACACGGGGCCGTACCGCTCGCGCAGCGTCCCGGCGACGTCGTCCAGCGGCACGAAGCGCACCGGCAACTGCGCCGAGAGCCCGGCCACGGCGGGCGTCGGCACACCGCCGGACCAGAACACCGCGTCCACCTCGCCCGCCCGCAGCGCCGCCAGCGACTCGGCCAGCCCGAGCGTCTCCTCCTGCACCGGCGCGGCGCCGCCGGTCAGCGCGGCCTGCTGGAGCAGCCGCTTGGCCGTCACCTGGAGCCCGGAGCCCGCCGCACCGGTCGCGACGCGCCGCCCGGCGAGGTCGGCGAGTTCGTGCACCGGCCCGTCGGCGGGCGCGATGAGGTGGATGTAGTTGACGTAGACCCGCGCGAGCGCCGTCACGGCGAGTGGCCGGGCGAAGGTGTCGCGGCCGAGCACCGCGTCCTCGGCGGCGTCCGCGGTGGCGAGCGCGAGGTCGACGGACCTGCCGTCGAGCCGCCGCAGGTTGTCCACGCTGGCCGCGGTGCTCACGGGGGTGACGGACAGCCGCCGGCGGCCGGCCGCCACGGCGTCGGCGAAGGAGCGTCCGAAGGCGTTGTACGGCCCGCCCTCGGGCCCGCTCGCCAGCCGCAGCGACCCCGCTGGCCCACCCCCGTCCGAGCACCCGGCGAGGACGGCGGCGGCCCCGCCGAGCAGCGCGGCCCGGCGGGTGACGGGCGGTCCGCCGATCAAAGCGTCACGAAGGCGTAGCCCTTGGCCTTGAGCGCCGGCAGCACCGAGCGCAGGGCGTCGAGCGTCTGCGAGCGGTCGCCGCCGCCGTCGTGGCAGAGCAGGATGTCGCCGGGCTTGGCGGCCAGCAGCTTCTCGGTGATCTTGTTGACGCCGGGCCGGGCCCAGTCCCGCGGGTCGACGTCCCAGTCGATCGGGGTCAGGCCGAGGCGCGCGGCCTCCTGGAAGACCGTCGGGGACCAGTCGCCGCCGGGCGAGCGGAACAGCGTCGGCACGGGGGCCCCGGCATCGACGACGACGGACTGCGTGTCGGTGAGCTGCTGCCGGATCTGCGCGGCGCTGCGGTGCGAGAACGGCTGGGGGTGCGTCATGGTGTGGTTGGCCAGCACGTGGCCGTCCGCGGCGATCTGCCGGATGACGTCCTTGTTGGCGTGCGCCTCGCTGCCGACCACGGAGAACGTGGCGCGGATGTCGTACTTGCGCAGCAGCTGCAGCACCTGCGGGGTGTAGAGCCGGCTCGGGCCGTCGTCGATGGTCAGGGCGACGGCGTTGGACGGCGCGGTGGGCAGCAGGTCGTGGACCTTGAAGACCGGCTTGCTGCGCACCCCGACGGGGGTGGCCGACGGCACCGGCAGCCCGGGGACGGCGGGCGGGTCGGTCGGTGCGGCCGGGGAGAAGGAGTCGTTCGGCGAGTCCCCGTTGGCGCTGTCGGCGCTCGCGGACCCGGAACTGCTGCACCCGGTCAGCGCGCCGCCGGCCCCGAGCACGGCGGCGCCCGTCGCCGCCCACGTCAGCAACTGCCGCCGCGCCAACGCCCGTTCGTCGCCCGCCCGGTCAGGTCGCCGCATTCCCATGAGCCGTCTCCCCCGTGTCCTTTTGCCGGTCCTGCCCCTCGGACGCGGTGGCAGCCCGGTCCGGTTGCCGTGATCACCGTTCTGAGGGCTCGCGAGGCAGCAGCGTACTCCCGGGGATCACCGGAAGTCGGCGGGCCCGACTTCTCGCTCACCTCGTTCACCTCGCTCGCCTCGCTCACCCCGCGAAGGCCTCCGCGACCGGTTCCGCACGGGCCGCCTGGTCCAGGTTCTGCTCCACCCAGCTGCGCAGGTGGTTCAGCGGGACGGCGGCGCTGCGCCCGAGCTCGGTGAGGGAGTATTCGACGTGCAGCGGGACCGCCGGGTAGACGGTGCGGTCGAGGATGCCGAAGTCCTCCAGGCGGCGCAGCGTCTGGGTCAGCACCTTCGGGCTGATGCCGCCGAGCCGGCGCTGGAGCGCGCCGAAGCGCTGCGGGCCCTCTTCCAGGGCGCCGATGGCGAGCGCGGACCACTTGTTGGCCAGCAGGTCGAGCAGCGGGCGGCAGGGGCACTGGGCGGTGTAGACGTCGTGGTGGTCGTGCTGGCCGCTGGGGCAGCTGGTCGCCATGCTTCTTACTCTCCTCAGCAGGATGCTTTCCAAAAGGAAGTAGTGTCCCTTGAAGGTAACCACATCCCTGCGGATAGCGTCGCCGACGTCAGGGGGAGGCCCGCGAGAGCCTCTCCGGAAGCGCCTTTCGCAGGAGATGACACATGTCCACGGACACGATGCGCGCGATGGTCCAGAACGGCTTCGGCGGCCCGGAGGTGCTGCGGGTCGAGCGGGTGCCGCGCCCGGTGCCGCTGCCCACCGAGGTGCTGGTGCGGGTGCACGCCGCCGGGGTCAACCCGGTGGACTGGAAGACCCGTGCCGGTTCGGGCATGGCCGGCCTGCTGGGCGAGGGCCCGTTCACCCTCGGCTGGGACGTGTCCGGCGTGGTCGAGGAGGTCGGCTTCGGCGTGACCACGCTGAAGCCCGGTGACGAGGTCTACGGCATGCCGTGGTTCCCCCGCCTCGCGGGTGGCTACTCCGAGTACGTGACCGCCCCGGCCCGGCAGTTCGCCCGCAAGCCCGCCGCCCTCGACCACGTGCACGCCGCCGCCGTGCCGCTGGCCGCGCTGACGGCCTGGCAGGCCGTCGTCGACACCGCCCAGGTCCAGGCCGGGCAGCGGGTCCTGATCACCGCCGCCGCCGGGGGCGTCGGCCACTTCGCCGTCCAGTTCGCCCGGCGCCTGGGCGCCCACGTGATCGCCACCGCGAGCGCCGCCCGCCACCCCTGGCTCAAGGAACTCGGCGCGGACGAGACCGTCGACTACACCACGACCCGCTTCGAGGAGGTCGTCGCCGACGTCGACGTCGTCATCGAGCTGGTGGGCGACGCCCACGACGACAGCAGCACCCGATCGCTGAAGGTCCTGCGCCCCGGCGGCCTGCTGGTCACCATCCCGGCCGGCGTCTCCCCGGAGCTGGCCGCCGCGGCCGAGGCGGCCGGCGTGCGCGTGACCCCGTTCCTGGTCGAGCCGGACGGCACGGCGCTGACCGCGATCGCCGGCCTGATCGACGCCGGCGAGGTCGCCGTCGAGGTGGCGAAGACCTTCCCGCTGGAAGAGGCCGGCGCGGCCCACACCTTCGGCGAGACCGGCCGCACCCGCGGCAAGATCGTCCTGACCGTCACCGAAGGAGCGGCCTCGTGAGGACCGACACGTCCGCGAACACCACGCCCGTCCAGGCGGTGAGCCGGACCGCCGCCGCCGAGCTGATCGCGGCCGTGCGCGCGGCCGCCGACCGGATCGGCTTCCCGGCGGCCGTCGCCGTCGTCGACCCGGGCGGGCACCTGAAGGCCTTCGACCGCGCCGACGGGGCGCCCTTCCTCACCGCCGAGGTGGCCGTCGACAAGGCGTGGACGGCGGCTTCGTTCGGGATCCCCACCCACGCGTGGAACGGCTACCTGGCCGATCCGCAGGTCACGCCGCTGGCCGGGCACCCGCGGCTGATGGCGGTGGGTGGCGGCTACCCGGTCCTCGCGGACGGCCGGTGCGTCGGAGGCCTCGGGGTCTCCGGCGGCAGCTACGAGCAGGACCGGGAGGCCGCCGAGGAGGCGCTGGCCGCGCTCGGGTTCGACCTGCCCGCCGACCGGTAGGGGCCGTCCCACCGCCGGACGCGGCACGGGCACCCCGCCCCGGCGACGGTCAGGGGTCAGGGGTTGTTGAGCGCGTACGAGCGGAAGGTCGCGAGCAGCGGCAGGACCTCGGTCTTGTTCGGGTCCTCCGTGACCGCCCGCATCGCGTCGATCACCACGTGGGCGATGGCCTTCGTCACGACCAGGTCGCCCGGCGGGGCCACCGCGCCCCACACCTTCAGCGCCCGGGTGAGCAGTGCGCTCATCCGGGCGCCGATGTTGGCGCTCACGGCGTCCGACAGCTCGGCGATCTCCTCGTCGCTCATCGTCGAGCGCAGGCCGAAGGCGAGCGCCATGAGCGTGTCCATCGCGTGCTCGCCGTACGCGGCCACCAGTGCCGGGAGGGTCTGCTCGTCCGGCCCGCCCGCGGAGAGGGCGGACAGGGCCTCGTCGTCGTCCTTCCACGCCGCCTCCAGGGCGGCCAAGGCTCGGAGAGCCTCGTCTACCGTCAGCCCGTCTGTCATGAGGAGAACGGTATTGAGCCGAACCGGCCCGCACACGGTTCGGGGGCCGACATCACACCTTCGAGCGAAGCCCGGCTCATTCCGGCCGGTGGGCCTCGGCGAAGTGCTCCGCATCCCACGTACCGCCCAGTTCCGGGGCCAGCGAGGCGAGGGCCAGCGCGGCGAAGTCGGCGCCGGCGCCGGCGCGTTCGGGGAGCGCGCCGAGGAGCGGGGCGCCGGCCGAGCGCGGCAGGTCGGCGAGGTTGCAGCGTTCGGCGAGGCCGGGCGCGGCGGGCCAGGAGCCGACGACGACGCCCGCGAGCGGAAGTCCGCGCGCCGCGAGGGCCTCCGCGGTCAGGGCGACGATGTTGAGGGTGCCGAGTCCGGCCGACGCGATGAGCAGCACCTCGGCGGGCAGCCCGGCGTCCAGCACGGCCCTGGCCTGGTCGGCGAGCGTCCGGCCCTCGTCGTCGTAGCGCACCAGCAGGCCGCCCGCGCCCTCGACCAGGACGAGGTCGTGCTCCGCCGCCAGCTCGCGGACGGTGGCGACGACGTCCTCCGGGGCCAGGCGCGGCATCCCGGCCCGGCGGGCCGCCGTGTCGGGGGCCAGCGGCTCGGGGTAGCGCACGAGCTCACGGATCGTCAGATCGCCCGCCAGGCGCCGGACTTCGGCCGCGTCCCCGGGCTCGCCGGGCGCGACGCCGGTCTGTCCGGGCTTGAGCACGGCGACCCGCAGGCCGCCGCGCAGGGCCGCCGACGCGACGGCCGCCGTGGCGATCGTCTTGCCGACGTCGGTGTTCGTCCCGGTGACGAACAGGATCCGCGCGCTTGTCCCGCCACCGCCGCGGCGACTCGCGCTCATCCCGCCACCGCCGCGGCGACTCGCGCTCATCCCGCCACCGCCGCGGCGGTTACGGCGGCCGCGATGCGGGCCACGTCCTCGTCCTGCGTCACGTAGGGGGGCATGGTGTAGATCAGGTCCCGGAAGGGGCGCAGCCAGACGCCCTCGCGGGCGGCGGCCTCGGTGGCGGCGGCGACGTCGACCGGGTGGTCCAACTGCACCACCCCGATGGCGCCCTGGACGCGCACGTCGTGCACGCCGGGTACGTCGGCGGCGGCCGCGAGCCCGTCCCGCAGGCCGTTGCCGATGCGCTTCACCTCGGTCTCCCAGTCCTGCCCGAGCAGCAGGTCGATGGAGGCGTTGGCGACCGCGCAGGCCAGCGGGTTGCCCATGAACGTCGGCCCGTGGGCCAGCACCGGCACCTCGCCGCGGCTGATCCCGTCCGCGACCTCGCCCGTGCAGAGCGCGGCGGCCAGCGTCAGGTACCCGCCGGTGATGGCCTTGCCGAGGCACATGACGTCGGGGGAGACGCCCGCGTGGTCGGCGGCGAACAGGGCGCCGCTGCGGCCGAACCCGGTCGCGATCTCGTCGAAGACGAGCAGCACGCCGTGCCGGTCGCACAGCTCGCGCAGCATCCGCAGGTAGGCGGGGGAGTGGAAGCGCATCCCGCCCGCGCCCTGGACGACCGGCTCGACGATGACGGCGGCGAGCTCGTCCGCGTGCCGCTCCATCAGCGCCTCGAACTCCCGCGCGTACGCGGGGTCGAGCGGCTCGTCGAACCCGGCGGGCGGCTGCGGCGCGAAGAGCTGCCCGGGCAGCACCCCGCCCCACAGGTGGTGCATGCCGCCGTCGGGGTCGCACACGGACATCGGGTGGAAGGTGTCGCCGTGGTAGCCGCCGCGCCACGTCAGCAGCCGGCGCTTCTCGGGGCGGCCGGTGGAGCGCCAGTACTGGAGGCACATCTTCATCGCGACCTCGACCGCGACCGATCCGGAGTCGGCGAGGAACACGTGCTGCAGCGGCTCGGGCGTGATCTCCACCAGCCGGGCCGCGAGCCGGACGGCGGGCTCGTGCGTGAGCCCGCCGAACATCACGTGGCTCATCCGCCCCAGCTGGTCCCGGACGGCCTCGTCGAGCACCGGGTGCCGGTACCCGTGGACGGCCGCCCACCAGGACGACATGCCGTCGACGAGCTCCCGCCGCCCGCCCGCGACCGGTTCGGCGAGCCGCAGCCGGACGCCGGAGGCGGACTCCACCACGAACGGGGTGGCGGTGCCGGGCATCGGGCCGTACGGGTGCCAGACGTGGGCGCGGTCGAGCGAGAGCAGCGTGTCCGGGGACAGCTGGGACGACATGACGGGGGTTCTCCTGGACTGTCGGGCGTGGAGCGTGGGTCCGGTGCCGGCCGGACGGCCGCGCGGCGGGCGCGCGGCCCCGGTGGCGGCCGAACCGTCAGGCGTTGGGCGCGAGTTCGGTGCCGGCGCCGCGGCGGCGGACCTTGACCAGGTCGCTGCGCAGTCCGTCCGTGGACTCGGCGGCGTCGTTCGCGACAGCAGCGGCCGGGGCGGGCTCCGCGTGGCCGTGCCCGCCGCAAGGGCCGCAGCCGCCGCCGCTGCCGCAGGCCGACGCGGCCGAACCGCAGCCGGAGGCGGTGGGGGCGGCGGCGCTCGTGCCGCAGCCGGAGGCCGTCGAGCCGCAGCCCGAGGCGGCGGCGATGTCGGCCCGGTGGCGCGGCAGGGTGGCCTCGCCCGCGCCCTCGACCTCGAAGCCCGCGTCCTTGATCATGTCGAGGTCGGTCTGCCCGGCCTGCCCCTCGCTGGTCAGGTAGTCGCCGAGGAAGATGGAGTTGGCGACGTGCAGGCCGAGCGGCTGCATCGAGCGCAGGTGCACCTCGCGCCCGCCGGCGATCCGCACCTCGGTGTCCGGGTTGACGAAGCGGACCATCGCGAGGATGCGCAGGCAGCGCTGCGGGGTGAGGTTCCACTCCTGGGCGAGCGGCGTGCCCTCGAACGGGATGAGGAAGTTGACCGGGACGGAGTCCGAGCCCAGCTCGCGCAGCGCGAACACGACGTCGACCAGGTCCTCGTCGCTCTCGCCCATGCCCGCGATGAGGCCCGAGCAGGCGGAGAGCCCGGCGCCGTGCGCCTTCTGCACGGTGTCCACGCGGTCCGCGTAGGTGTGGGTGGTGGCGATGTCGCCGTAGGTGCTCTCGGAGGTGTTGAGGTTGTGGTTGTAGGCGTCCGCGCCGGCCGCCTTCAGCCGCTCCGCCTGGTTGTCGGAGAGCAGGCCCAGGCAGACGCAGATCTCGACCTCGGGGTCGGCGTCCTTGATGGCGGCCATGGTGTCGGTGACGCGGTCGATGTCGCGGTCCGTCGGGCCGCGGCCGCTGGCCACCAGGCAGACGCGCTTGGCGCCGCCCGCCACGCCGGCGCGCGCCGCGTCCGCGGCCTGCTCCGGCTTGAGCCAGGTGTACTTGAGGATCTCGGCCTTGGAGCCCAGCCGCTGCGAGCAGTAACTGCAGTCCTCCGGGCAGAGCCCGCTCTTGAGGTTCACCAGGTAGTTGAGCTTCACCCGGCGGCCGAACCACCTGCGGCGGACCTTGCCGGCGGCGGCGACGACGTCCAGCAGCTCGTCGTCGGTGGTGGCGAGGACGGCCAGCGCCTCCTCGCGGGTCGGGACTTCGCCGCGCAGGCCCTTGGCGGTGAGGGTATCGAGCAGATCCATGGGCCTGATCCTGCCTGTTGGTGTTCGGCCGACGCCAGAGCAAACCCACCAGAAGATCGGCGGGAGGATGTGCGAGTTGTCACAGTGTCGGAGCTCACGGTAGTGACGCGAGTCACGTCGACGGTGACACGGCCGCCCGGACGGCCCGCGAGCGGCTGGTTCGCCGCCGAACGCAGTGCGTGGCGGGCTGTTACCCGGCAGTAGTGAGCGATGATCCACAAGCACCGACCCCGTGATCTGGGCCACCCGGCCGTTGCTTAGAATCTGCGCCATGACCACGCAGGGGGAGCGCACCCCGACTCCGGGAGACGGCCAGACGGGCCAGGCAGGACAGCGGTTCGGCGGGGGCGCCGGCGCGTACCGGGGCAGGCGGCCGTCCGCCCGGCGGCTGATCGGCTGGACGGCGGTCGTGGGCGTGGTCGTGGCCGGCGGCTGGATCATCACCCGGCCCAATCCCGGCGACTACATACCCGGGCTCGGCCCGTCCGCCAAGGACGCGGCCAGGACCCCGCCGGTCGTCGGCGCCCCGCCGCCGCCCACCGACCCCGAGGCCCTCAACGTCGAGACGTACTTCCCGTCCCAGCGGCTGATCGAGCTCGGCGCCTACAAGGGCAAGCGCAACGGCGCGCGGCGCGGCGAGAACTGCGTCGAGGCGCAGCAGGACCGCGCCCAGGACCTGCTCAAGGACAGCGGCTGCCAGGCCTACCTGACCGTCAGCGTCACCGGCCAGGACAAGCCGGTGCTCAGCAGCGTCACCATCCTGCGCTTCGCCGACCAGGCCGCCGCCGGCCGGGCCGCGGAGGCGCTGCGCGCCAAGCCCGGCGCGCTGGCCTTCATCCTCCCCAACGCCGACGTGGACAACTCCCCGGCCGCCGCTGCCGCCAAGCCCGGCACCGAGCCGCGGGTCGAGGCGGTCGGGCACTACGTGACGGTGACCAGCTCCCGCCTGCCCGCCGACGCCCACGCGCCGTCGGCGACGCCCAGCACCGTGCCCGGCTCCGCGCCCGCGGCGAGCCCGTCGGCGTCCGGGACCCCGGCGCCCACGCCCGAGCAGGTCCTCGACGAGGCGACGCGCGCCGTGTCGTACACGGCGGGCGCGCAGTTCGTCTGGATGTAGGGCGCGTCTTTCGGATCAGCCCGGGTGATCCGAAAGACACGTCCCGGCCCGCCCACTGCAGTACGCCGGAGGGGGCCCGCTTGCTCAAGCGGGCCCCCTCCTTCACGTCTTGACGGGCCGTCGGCCGATCGTCAGCCGCCCAGCCGGTCCACCGCGGTCACGCGCACCACGGCGCGGCCCTCCTCGTCCGAGCCGTACAGGTCGACCTCCGCGCTGATCCCCCAGTCGTGGTCGCCCGCCGGATCGTCGAAGATCTGGCGGACCCGCCAGGCGGAGTCCTCCTCCTCGATGATCAGCATCTTCGGGCCGCGCGCGTCCGGGCCGGTGCCGAGGTCGTCGTACTCGTCCCAGTACCCGTCCATGGCGTCCGCCCAGCGGTCCGCGTCCCAGCCGTACTCGCCGTCCAGCTGTCCGAGTTCGTTCCAGTGCTCCAGCGCGCACAGCTCCACGCGGCGGAACATCTCGTTGCGCACCAGCACCCGGAAGGCCCGCGCGTTGGCGGTGACCGGCGCCGGCTTGTCGTCCAGCGTCACCTCGGCGGCCTGCGGCTCGGTCGGGTTGGCGAGCTGCTCCCACTCGTCGAGCAGGCTGGAGTCGACCTGGCGGACCAGCTCGCCGAGCCACGCGATGACGTCCTTGAGGTCGTCGGTCTTCACGTCCTCGGGGACGGTCTGCTCCAGCGCCTTGTAGGCGCCCGCCAGGTAGCGCAGCACGATGCCCTCGGTGCGGGCCAGCTCGTAGTGGCCGACGTAGTCCGAGAACGTCATCGCCCGCTCGTACAGGTCGCGGACCACGGACTTCGGCGCCAGCTGGTGGTCGCCGATCCACGGGTGCGCCCGGCGGTAGACCTCGTAGGCGTGGGTGAGCAGCTCCTCCAGCGGCTTCGGGTACGTGATCTCCTGGAGCCGCTCCATGCGCTCCTCGTACTCGATCCCGTCGCGCTTCATCTCGCCGACGGCCTCGCCGCGCGCCTTGTTCTGCTGCGAGGCGAGGATCTGGCGCGGGTCGTCCAGCGTGGCCTCCACGACGGAGATCACGTCCATCGCGTACGACGGCGAGGCCGGGTCGAGCAGCTCGAAGGAGGCCAGCGCGAAGGTGGACAGCGGCTGGTTGAGCGCGAAGTTCTCCTGGAGGTCCAGGGTCAGGCGCACGATCCGGCCCTCGGCGTCCGGCTCCGGCAGCCGCTCGACCACGCCGCCCTCCAGCAGCGAGCGGTAGATCGCGATCGTGGTGCGGATGTGCCGGCGCTGCGCCGCCTTCTCCTCGTGGTTGTCGGTCAGCAGCTTGCGCATCGCCTCGAAGGCGTTGCCCGGGCGGCCGATCACCGACAGCAGCATCGCGTGGCTCACCTTGAACCGCGACACCAGCGGCTCCGGGTCGGCGGCGATCAGCTTCTCGAAGGTCTCCTCGGTCCAGCCGACGAAGCCCTCCGGGGCCTTCTTCCGGACGACCTTGCGCTTCTTCTTCGGGTCGTCCCCGGCCTTCGCGATCGCCTTGTCGTTCTCGATCACGTGCTCGGGCGCCTGCGCCACCACCTGGCCGACCGTGTCGAACCCGGCCCGCCCGGCCCGCCCGGCGATCTGGTGGAACTCGCGGGCGCGCAGGATCCGCACCCGGGTGCCGTCGTACTTCGACAGCGCGGTGAACAGCACCGTGCGGATCGGCACGTTGACGCCGACGCCGAGCGTGTCCGTGCCGCAGATGACCTTCAGCAGACCCGCCTGCGCCAGGCGCTCGACCAGCCGGCGGTACTTGGGCAGCATGCCCGCGTGGTGCACGCCGATGCCGTGCCGCACGAACCGCGACAGGTTGCGGCCGAACTTGGTGGTGAAGCGGAAGTTGCCGATCAGGTCGGCGATGGCGTCCTTCTCCGCCTTCGAGCACATGTTGATGCTCATCAGCGACTGCGCCCGCTCCACCGCCTCCTTCTGCGTGAAGTGCACGACGTAGACCGGCGCCTGGCCGGTCTTCAGCAGCTCCTCCAGCGTGTCGTGCATCGTCGTGCGGCGGTACTCGTAGAACAGCGGCACCGGACGCGTCGCGTTGCGCACCACGGTCGTGGGCCGCCCGGTGCGCCGGGTCAGGTCCTCCTCGAACCGGCGCACGTCGCCGAGCGTCGCCGACATCAGCAGGAACTGCGCCTGCGGCAGCTCCAGCAGCGGGATCTGCCACGCCCACCCGCGGTCCGGCTCCGCGTAGAAGTGGAACTCGTCCATCACGACCTGCCCGATGTCCGCCCGGGTACCGTCGCGCAGCGCGATCTGCGCCAGCACCTCGGCCGTGCAGCAGATGATCGGCGCGGTCGGGTTCACGCTCGCGTCGCCGGTCATCATGCCGACCTGCTCGGTGCCGAACATCTTCACCAGGTCGAAGAACTTCTCCGACACCAGCGCCTTGATCGGGGCGGTGTAGAACGTCCGCTGCCCCTCCGCCAGCGCGGCGAAGTGCGCCCCCGCCGCCACCAGGCTCTTCCCCGACCCGGTCGGCGTCGCGAGGATGACGTTGTTCCCCGACACCAACTCGATCAGCGCCTCCTCCTGCGCCGGGTACAGCGTGATCCCACGCTCCTCCGCCCAGGCTGCGAACGTCTCGAACAGCGCATCGGGCGTGGCGGGCTTCGGCATCAGATCTAGGAGGCTCACCCGGCTATCTTGCCTGCTGGCCGCCACCCCGGGCAAAGCCCGCCCCCTCACGACGGCACGGTGGGCGCACGATCGGCGCGCCGGACGTCCTGCGGGCGCGCACAACCGCGGGCGCCGATCATGTGCCGAGTCGCACATTGCCCGGTCGTCGGGGCGCGTGCCAGAGTGCCGGGCATGGCCCACCCCCTCGCGTCCGACGCCCCCGAATCGCACTCGACCGCCCCCGCCCCGGCGGGGGTCTTCGACTGGCTGGACGAGGCCGCCGCGCTGCGCGCCGACGCCGGGCTGACGCGGACGCTGCGCAGCCGGGAGGCCGAGGACGGGCTGCTGGACCTCGCGGGGAACGACTACCTCGGGCTCACCCGGCACCCGATGGTGACCCGGGCGGCGGCGGACGCGGCGCTGCGGTGGGGCGGCGGGTCGACGGGGTCGCGGCTGGTGACGGGCACGACGGCGCTGCACACCGAACTGGAGGCGGAACTGGCCGCGTTCTGCGGGGTGGAGGCCGCGCTGGTCTTCTCCTCCGGGTACACCGCCAACCTCGCCGCGCTCACCGCGCTCACCGACCCGGACACCGTCATCGTGTCCGACGCCTACAACCACGCCTCCCTCATCGACGGCTGCCGCCTCGCGCGCGCCGACGTCCACCGCGCCCCCCACAGCGACCCGGACGCCGTCCGCCGGGCGCTCGGCGAGCGCACGCAGCGGCGGGCGCTGGTCGTCACCGACTCCGTCTTCTCGGTGGACGGCGACGCCGCCCCGCTGCCCGCCCTCTCCGCCGCCGCCCGCGCCCACGGCGCCGCGCTGCTCGTCGACGACGCCCACGGGCTCGGCGTCCTCGGCCCCGGCGGCCGCGGCGCCCTCGCCGCGGCCGGCCTCGCCGGGCAGCCCGACACCGTCGCGACGGTGACGCTCTCCAAGTCCCTCGGCTCCCAGGGCGGCGCCGTCCTCGGTCCGCGCCGCGTCATCCGCCACCTGACCGAGACGGCCCGCACCTTCATCTTCGACACCGGCCTCGCCCCCGCCGCCGCCGGCGCGGCCCTCGCCGCCCTGCGCCTCCTGCGCGCCGAACCCCACCGCGCCGACCGCACCCGCGAGGTCGCCCGCACCCTCGCCGCCCGCCTCACCGCCGCCGGCCTGCACGCCTGCGAACCGGACGCCGCCGTGGTCTCCGTCCGCGCCCCCGGCCCCGAGGCCGCCGTCGCCTGGGCCGCCGACTGCCGCCGCGCCGGCCTCGCCGTCGGCTGCTTCCGCCCCCCGTCCGTCCCGGACGGCATCTCCCGCCTGCGCCTCACCGCCCGCGGCGACCTGACGGACGCCCAGATCGCCGAAGCCGTCCGCACCATCGCCGACCTGGCCCCGGCGGGCGCCCGGCTGGGCTGACCGCCGGCGGCCTGCAGCCGCGGTCCCGCCGAGGACCGCGCGAGGCCGGCATGCCGTCCGGTCACCCGGCCACCGCCCCGGCCAGGCGCCGGGCGAGCTCGGCGTCCAGCACCTCGACGTCCTCGGGGCTCGGGTCGTAGCCGTTCCACGCCTTGAGGGCCGCGCGGGCCCGCTCGGCGTGCTCGGTCCTGTCCGTCGGAGGGGGCACCACCCCGGCGAGGCGAACGAGGTAGGCGCGGAGCGGTAGTTGCTCGGCGGCCGCCAGCGCGGCGAGCCGGTCGCGGGCCTCGACCGGAATCCTGATCTCGGCGTCGGTCATGATGTGCTCCCTTCCGTCGTAGCCCAGGAACACGGCCACACGCCGCCTTGTGCCCGGACCGGGCGAACCACACCCGATCGGGTGACGGCAACCAGGGGTCGGCGGCGGGCGTCCCCCCGTGGCGGGGGTGGGTCATGGCGGATCGGCGGGCGGTGGCCGTGGTCGTCGGGGTGCTGCTGCTCTGGTTGTCGGGGTGGCTGGTCGGCGGGCCGGTGCGGCAGTTCGAGCGGGCGGCCGGGCTGGTGGGGGTGTCGGGGGAGTTCACGGCCGCCACGTGCGTGATCTCCGCCTACGAGGACGGGCCGCCGCCCGCGGACTGCCGGGGCGTGTTCCGGCCGGACGGCGGCGGTGCGGCGAACGAGCGGGCGCGGATCTGGTCCGGGGCCTCGGTGGGGCAGGGCGTGCGGGCGGTGTGCGAGGGCGACGAGTGCCACGTCGTCTCGGCGGCCGAGGTCGCGCGGACGGTCACCTTGATCTCGCTGACGCTGCTGCCCGGCGCGGTCGGGCTGCTGGTGATGGTGGGGCTCGGGCTGGGCATGGCCGAGGGAAAGGCGATGCTCGTGCCGGGGGTGGCGGCGCTCGTCCTGGTCGTGGTGCTGACGATCGCCGGGGTGGCCTGGATCGCCCTGGCCGTCATCGGACTCTGAGGCCGCCCAGCTCCGCCAGGAAGACGGTGTCCGCGCCGTCCCGCCCGGCGGCGATGCGCGGGCCGGCGACGATCGGCGCGATCGCGCGGCACCAGGCGAGGACGCGGGCGGGGTCGGAGCCGGGTACGAGCGCGCAGAGGCCGGCGATGCGACGGTCGAGGTCCGCGCGGGACGTCACGCCGTCGAGCACCCAGTCGACGAGGTCGAAGTCCGGGTCGCCGAGCGTCGCGCGCGGGTCGATGGCGACCGGTCCGTCCGGCCCGTCGAGGACGTTGCCGGGGTGCAGGTCGCCGTGGACGAGGGCGACGGGGCCGTCCGCCGCGAGGGAGAGCGCGAAGGCGCGTGCCGACGCCGGGACGAGCCCGGGGGCACGGCGCTCGGTGAGGTCGAACAGGAAGTCCACCCGCTGCGCCAGCGACGGCAGGGCCACCCCGTCGACGGGGACGGAACGCAGCGCCGACAGCAGCTCCGCGACCTCCTCCGGCCGCCACGCCCGCTGCCGCAACGTCGTTCCCGGGGCGACGCCCGCGAGCAGCAGTGCGCCCGTCGCGTCGTCGTGCGCGAGCAGCCGGACGACGGAGGGCAGGCCCGCCCAGGCCCGCAGCGCCGCCTCCTCCTCGGCCGCGACCCGGCGGTCCGGGGTGAGCTTGAGCCACACGGTGGCGCCGGCGCCGTCCGTGCAGCGGAACACCCGGGCCGTCCCGCCCCCGCCCGCCGCGACCACGCTCAGGCCCCAACGGCCCGCGAGCCCGTCCACGAGCGCAGGCAGGGCGTCGCACCACGCCTCCGCCGACGGCCCGAAGCGGACGGCGAACCGGGCGCGGACGTCTTCCGGGACGACGGACGGGGCCATCACGGCCGCCCCACGATCAGTAGCACCTCGGCGCCGACGGGCTTGTACCCGGCGGCCTGGAACGCGCGGACGCTGGTCGCGTTGCCCGGCGCCTGCTGCGCCCACAGGACGTCGCCCTCGGGCAGCAGGTGTCGGGCGGCCGTGGCCAGGGCCCGGCCGAGGCCGCGCCCGCGGGCCTGCGGGTCGACCTCGATGGCGGCCTCCCAGCGGCCGGCGACGCCGCGGCCGAGGACGAGCACGCCGCCCTCGGCGGTGAACACGCGGACGTCCTCGCGGTACCGCAGGGCGCGGACGACGCGCGGGTGCTCCCGGTCCTCGACGGGGGCCAGCGGGAGCGGCGGCGGGCCGGGCAGGCGGGTGGCGACGGTGAGCAGGTCGATGTTGTTGACCACGCGCCCGGTGCGCGCGGCGAAGGCGGTGAGGAACGGCGGGCAGAGCGGCGCGGCGAGCGGATCGCTCGGCACGGCGGCGAGCGTCCCGTGCACCCAGGCCGGGTCCTCGTCGGTGAAGACGACCGCGTGCGCGGAGAACGACAGCACACCCGCCTCACGCTCCGACGGCTGCGGGACGACCGTCACCGCTCCGTCCGACGGCGGGAAGACCCCGCCCTCCGCGTCCGCCAGAATCTCCGCCAGCCCCCGTGTTCCCATGGCGCCGAGCCTAGCGGGCTACGTCACGTCACTTCTTCTTGGCCCGGCTCGGCTGGACCCGCGTCGGCTCGCCCTCGGCCTTGGGATGGTCGGGCGGGTACGGGAGTTCGCCGAGGCCCTCGTCGTGCAGCTGCTTGTCGTACAGCTCCAGCAGCGCCTCCAGGCGGAACGCCTCGCCCTCCATCCCGGCGTTCAGGTCGCCGAGTTCGGCGAAGCGGGCGGGGACGGTCCGCAGGTCGAAGTCTTCGGGGGCGGCGTCGTCGAGCTCGTCCCAGCGCAGCGGGGCGGAGGCGGTGGCGCGGGGGCGGGCGCGCAGGGAGTAGGCGGAGGCGATGGTGCGGTCCCGGGCCATCTGGTTGTAGTCGACGAAGATGCGCTCGCCGCGCTCCTCCTTCCACCACGCGGTGGTGACCTTCCCGGGCATGCGCTGCTCCAGCACCCGGCCGAGCGCGATCACCGCGTGCCGGCCGTCGGTGAACGTCCACTCCGGCGCCAGCGGGACGTAGACGTGCAGGCCGCGCCCGCCGGAGGACTTGGGCCAGCCGCGCAGCCCGAACTCCTCCAGGAGCGCCCGCAGTTCGTGGGCGGCGCGGACGGCGTCGTGGAAGTCGGTGCCGGGCTGCGGGTCGAGGTCGATGCGCAGCTCGTCGATGTGGTCGGTGTCGGCGCGGCGGACCGGCCACGGGTGGAAGGTGAGGCAGCCGAGGTTCGCGGCCCACAGGACGGCGGCGGGTTCGGTGGGGCAGATCTCGTCGGCGGAGCGCCCGCTGGGGAAGTTGATGCGGGCGGTGGGCAGCCACTCGGGCAGGCCCTTGGGGGCGCGCTTCTGGTAGAAGAACTCGCCCTCGACGCCCTCCGGGAAGCGCTGCAGCGTGGTCGGCCGGTCGCGCAGCCCGCGCAGCACGCCGTCGGCGACGGCCAGGTAGTACTGCGCGACGTCGAGCTTGGTGAACCCGCGTTCCGGGTAGTACACCTTGTCCGGGTTCGACAGGCGGACGGTGCGCCCGGCGACCTCCAGTTCCACGGCTGAGCCCATGCCTCTCACGCTAAGCGCGCCGCGCCCGCCGCGCGCCTTTTGGCGGCGCGCGCGAGGATCGGACCCATGGACCTGCCCGTGATGCCGCCGGTGGCGCCGATGCTCGCCAAGTCGGTGGCGAAGATCCCGCCGGGGATGCAGTACGAGGCCAAGTGGGACGGCTTCCGCACGATCGTGTTCCGCGACGGCGCCGACGTCGAGCTCGGCAGCCGCACCGGCAAGCCGCTGACCAGGTACTTCCCCGAACTGGTGGTGGCGTTGCGGCGGGAGCTGCCGGAGCGCTGCGTGGTCGACGGCGAGGTGGTCATCGCCCGGGACGGGCGGCTGCGGTTCGAGGAGCTGCTGGAGCGCATCCACCCGGCCGCGAGCCGGGTGAAGCTGCTGGCCGAGCGGACGCCCGCCTCGTTCGTCGCCTTCGACCTGCTCGCGCTCGGCGACGCGTCGCTGCTGGACGAGCCGCTGTCGGCGCGCCGGGCGGCGCTGGAGTCGGCGCTCGCCGGCGCCGCCGACCCGGTGTTCACCGCCCCCGCCTCGACCGACCGCGACCTCGCGCAGACCTGGTTCGCCGAGTACGAGGGCGCGGGGCTGGACGGCGTGGTGGCCAAGCCGCTGGACCAGCCCTACCGGCCGGGGGAGCGGACCATGTTCAAGATCAAGCACGAGCGCACCGCCGACTGCGTGGTGGCCGGCTACCGCGAGCACAAGAGCGGCCCGGTCGTCGGCTCGCTGCTGCTCGGCATCAACGACGCCGGGGGCCGGCTCCAGCACGTCGGCGTGTGCGCCGCCTTCTCGATGGCCCGGCGCCGTGAACTGGCCGAGGAGCTGGCGCCGCTGCGCCTGACGGACCTCTCCGAACACCCGTGGGGCGCCTGGGCCGACGAGGCCGCGCACGCGGAGGGCAGGCTGCCGGGGGCGGTCAGCCGGTGGACCGGCACCAAGGACCTCTCGTGGGTGGCGCTGCGCCCGGAGCGGGTGGTCGAGGTCGCGTACGACCACATGGAGGGCACGCGCTTCCGGCACACCGCCCAGTTCCGCCGCTGGCGGCCGGACCGCACGCCGAAGAGCTGTACGTACGACCAGCTGGACGAGCCGGTGTCGTACGACCTGGCCCGGGTGCTGGGCATGTGACGGAGCGTCCAGGAGGAGGCCCGACCCCGGAAGGGTTGGGCCTCCTCCCTTGATGCGCTCAAGCCCGCACGGTGGAGGGCGAGTTGCCCGCCGGGATCAACGGCGAGATCCCGGTGGACGCCGAACTCGACGCGGAGCCCGAGGCCGACCCCGAAGGCGACCCCGAAGCCGAGCCGGAGGCCGAGGCCGACCCCGATGCCGGTGCCGACGGCGCGGCCGTCGCCGGCGGGATCGAGTAGACGTACTTCGGCGAGAGGATCTTGGTGATCTCGTTCGCGAACAGCGAGGACGGCTCCGAACCCTGGTACAGCACATCGGTGTTGAGCTGCAGCGCCAGCGTGCTCTGCGCCTGCGGCAGGTACACCGCGACGCTCTCGTAGCCCGGCATCGAGCCGTTGTGCCCGATCCACCCGTTGTTGTTGAACAGCCCGAAGCCGTAGCCGACGCCGGGGTCGGGGGTCGGCAGGGTCTTGAGGCGCTCGACCTGGGTGGCAGGCTTCACGAGGGCGCCGGTGGCCATGGTCTTGGCCCAGCTCTCCAGGTCGGCCACGGTGCTGATGATCGCGCCGGCCGTCCAGGCCCAGGACGGGTCCCAGTTCGTGGCGTCCGCGATCGCCCCGGTCGGCGTCTGCTCGGTGTAGCCGTGGGCGTACGGCGAGGGCATGGTCCGGTCGGTGGCGAAGCTGGTCTGGCCCAGCGTGGCCGGCGTGATGACCTGGTCCGTGATGTACTGCCCGGCCGGCTGCCCGCCGAGTTTCTCGACCAGTTTGCCCAGGATGATGTAGTTGCTGTTGTTGTACTGGAACTGCGTGCCGGGCGGGGAGACGGCCGGGTGCTTGTATCCGTAGGCGAGCAGCTGGTCCGGGGTGAACACGTGGTTCGGGTCGTTGATCAGGGTGTTCACGAAGTCCGGGTCGGAGCTGTACGGGAACAGCCCGCTGCGCATCTCGCCGAGCTCGCGCACGGTGATCCCGTCGCCGCCGGGGACGCCGTCCACGTACTTGGAGATCGGGTCGTCCAGGCCCACCTTGCCCTGGTCGACCAGGCGCAGCACGGCGGTCGCCGTGAAGGTCTTGGTCTCGCTGCCGATCCGCAGGTGGAGCGAGGGGTCCATGGCCGTTCCGGCGGTCTTGTCGGCGACGCCGAAGGACTTCAGGTACGTCCCGCCGGGGGTGATGATCCCGACGTTGATGCCGGGGACACCGGTCTGGGTCAGGACCCGCTGGACCGCCGCGTCGAGCTTGGCGGTGACGTCCGGGGTGAGCGCCACGACGCCGTTCGGGGACGTGCTGCCCGACGGGGAGGCGTAGGACGGGCTGAGCGCGGCCGGTTCGGCGGTGATCACCGGCTCGGCGGCCTGCTTCCCGGACGACGAGCCGGAGCAGGCCGCGGCGGAGAGCAGGCCGGTCAGCGCCAGTGCGGCGGCGCCCGCCCGGCGGACCGGGCTGGGCGTGGCGGTGCACCGGGGGACGGCTATGGACCGGGGAACGGCCGGGCGCGGCCGTCGGGTCTTGGTCATGGATCGAGGCGCCTCTCTGGGGCGAATCTCTGGGGCGGAGGGCCCCGGAGCCGCTGCTCCACGGGGCCGCACGGGAGCAGCGCCACCGTAAGCACCGCTGCCGACCGGCCGCGCGCGGGCCGACTTCCGGCTGATCCGAACGGGCCCGCCGTCAGCCGAGTGCCCCAATCCGGCTGGCGGCGCGCTGTCAAGTACCCCGTCCGGCCACCCGGTTGGTGTCGCCGTGGCGGCCGCACGCTCCGCCGAACGGGTGGCCGACGGCACGCCGCACCCGCGCCGGGGCCCAGCTCGGGCACGATCGTTTAGCCCAGCTGTGGCCGCCCTTAAGAATTCCTCGATGGACCGCACCCCTCCCCACCAGGCAGATTTCTGCCTGCCCGGAGGTGCGGTCGCCAGGAGCGGCCGCTGCGGGCCGCCTCGGCCTGCCCACGTCCGCAGGCGCCCATTCGCACGTCAGGAGCCGAAGCCCGTGAAGGCACTCGTCAAGCACAAGAGCGAGCCCGGACTCTGGCTGATGGACGTCCCGAAGCCCGAGATCGGCCCCGGCGAGGTGCTGATCAAGGTCCTGCGGACCGGCATCTGCGGCACGGACCTGCACATCCGCAAGTGGGACGGCTGGGCGCAGCAGACCATCAAGACCCCGATGGTGATCGGCCACGAGTTCGTCGGCGAGGTCGCCGAGATCGGCGCCGGCGTCGCGGACATCGCGGTCGGCGACCTGGTCAGCGGCGAGGGCCACCTGGTCTGCGGCAAGTGCCGCAACTGCCTGGCCGGCCGCCGCCACCTGTGCCGCAACACGATCGGCCTGGGCGTCAACCGCGACGGCGCGTTCGCCGAGTACGTCGCCCTGCCGGCCTCCAACGTCTGGGTGCACCGGGTGCCGGTCGACCTCGACGTGGCCGCGATCTTCGACCCGTTCGGCAACGCCGTGCACACCGCGCTGTCCTTCCCGCTGGTCGGCGAGGACGTGCTGGTCACCGGCGCCGGCCCGATCGGGATCATGGCCGCCGCCGTCGCCAAGCACGCCGGCGCGCGCAACGTGATGATCACCGACGTCTCCCCGTACCGCCTCGACCTGGCCCGCGAGGTCGGCGTGACGCTGGCGCTCAACGTCGCCGAGCACACCATCGAGGAGGGCCAGCAGAAGCTCGGCCTGCGCGAGGGCTTCGACGTCGGCCTGGAGATGTCCGGCCGCCCCGAGGCGATGCAGTCGATGATCGCCAACATGACCCACGGCGGGAAGATCGCCATGCTCGGCCTGCCCGCCGACGACTTCCCGGTCGACTGGGCCCGCGTCGTCACCTCGATGATCACCATCAAGGGCATCTACGGCCGCGAGATGTTCGAGACCTGGTACGCGATGTCCGTGCTGCTGGAGGGCGGCCTGGACCTCAGCCCGGTGATCACCGGCCGCTACGCCGCCGACGACTTCGAGGCCGCCTTCGACGACGCGGCCGGCGGGAACTGCGGCAAGATCATCCTCGACTGGACCGCCTGAGCCCGCCTGAGCCCGCCTGAGCCCGCCGGAGCGCGTCAGCCCCGCCGGACCGCCTGAGCACCGCCCCGCTCCGCCCGAGCACCGCCCGCCCGAGCACCGCCCGCCCGAGCACCCGCCCCGCCGAATCGACTAGGAGACCGTTCGTGTTCGACAACGTGCGCGCCGACATCGCCGCCACCCTCGACGAGATCCGCGAGGCCGGCCTGTTCAAGCCGGAGCGGGTGATCGGCTCTCCGCAGAGCGCCGCCGTCACCGTCACCGGCGGCGGCCGCCCCGGCGAGGTGCTCAACTTCTGCGCCAACAACTACCTCGGCCTGGCCGACCACCCCGAGGTGCTGGCCGCCGCCAAGGACGCGCTGGACCGCTGGGGCTACGGCGTGGCCTCGGTGCGCTTCATCTGCGGCACGCAGGACGTCCACAAGGAGCTGGAGGACCGCCTCTCGGCGTTCCTCGGCCAGGAGGACACCATCCTGTACTCCTCCTGCTTCGACGCCAACGGCGGCGTCTTCGAGACCCTCCTCGACGCCAACGACGCCGTCATCTCCGACGCGCTCAACCACGCGAGCATCATCGACGGCATCCGGCTCAGCAAGGCCCGCCGCCACCGCTACGCCAACCGCGACATGGCCGACCTGGAGCAGCAGCTCAAGGAGACCCAGGACGCCCGCCGCCGCCTGATCGTCACCGACGGCGTCTTCTCGATGGACGGCTACGTCGCCCCGCTGCGCGAGATCTGCGACCTCGCCGACCGCTACGACGCGATGGTCATGGTCGACGACTCGCACGCCGTCGGCTTCGTCGGCGCCGGCGGCCGCGGCACCCCCGAGCTGCACGGCGTGATGGACCGCGTGGACATCATCACCGGCACCCTCGGCAAGGCCCTCGGCGGCGCCTCCGGCGGCTACGTCGCCGCCCGCCGCGAGATCGTCGCCCTGCTGCGCCAGCGCTCGCGCCCGTACCTGTTCTCCAACTCGCTCGCCCCGGTGATCGCGGCCGCCTCGCTGAAGGTGCTCGACCTGGTCGAGAACTCGAACGAGCTGCGCGAGCGGCTCGCGGCCAACACGGCGCTGTTCCGCACGAAGATGACCGAGGCCGGGTTCGAGATCCTGCCCGGCGACCACGCGATCGCCCCGGTGATGATCGGCGACGCGGCGAAGGCGGGCCGGCTCGCCGAGCTCCTGCTGGAGCGCGGTGTGTACGTGATCGGCTTCTCCTATCCGGTCGTGCCGCACGGCCAGGCCCGCATCCGGGTGCAGCTGTCGGCCGCGCACTCCACCGAGGACGTCGAGCGCGCCGTGGCGGCCTTCGTCGACGCGCGCGCCGCGCTCGGGGAGTAGCCCCGCCGGGGCCCGGCCCCCATGAACCGCCCGTGGCCGGTCCGCTCGGAACCGGACCGGCCACGGGCTCCAAGTACCAACTGCCCCACCCTCCCGCCCGGGAGGGGGAAGCCGTCCCCCCGCGGCTTCCCCCTCCCGTTCGCGGTTCCGGCGCCCGGTCCCCGCCGGTGCGGCGGCGGCCGCGAGCACCGCCGCGGTCGGCGTGAAGATCGGCACAAGGACGGCCAACGCCCTTTCCGCACGGCGGAATCCGGGCCGCCGCCGGTCGGCGCCCGGCCGGCCCGGCCGGGATCACCCCGGCGCGCTGGCAGAATTGGGGTGTGATCGACGCACGACGGCTGCGGACCCTCCGGGCCGTGGCGGACCACCGCACCGTGACCGCGGCCGCGGCCGCCCTCTACCTGACCCCTTCCGCGGTCTCCCAGCAGCTGGCCGCCCTGGAGCAGGAGACCGGCCACCACCTGCTCGCCCGCGAGGGCCGGGGCGTGCGCCTCACCGCCGCCGGGGAGATCCTGCTCGGCCACGCCGACGCCGTCCTCGCCCAGCTCGAACGGGCCGAGGCCGACCTCGCCGCGTACAGTGCGGGCGTCGCGGGGGAGGTCACCGTCGCCTCCTTCGCGACCGGCATCGCCCTCGTCCTCGCCCCCGCCATCGGCCTGCTCGCCGCGCGCGCCCCCGGCGTGCGGCTCAAGGTGCTGGACGCCGAGGGCGACGCCAGCCTCCCGATGGTCCTCGACGGGCGCGCGGACCTGGCCGTGGCCGTCGAGTACCGCGGTGCCCCGCGCGCCGACGACGCCCGACTCACCCGCGTGCCGCTGTACGCCGAGCCGTTCGAGGCCGTCCTGCCGCTCGGCCACCCGCTGGCCGCCGGCACCGGCCCGATCGCCGTCGCCGACCTCGCCGCCGAGCCCTGGATCGGGCCCTACCCCGGCAACCCCTGCCACGACGTCGTCCTGCTGGCCTGCGAGCACGCCGGCTTCCAGCCCCGCCTCGTCCACTCCTCGGACGACTTCCGGGCCGTCGTCGCCCTCGCCTCCGCCGGCGCGGGCGTGGCCCTGGTGCCGCGCTCGGCCCTGCGCGGCGTCGACCTCGGGCAGGTGGCCGTCCGCCCGGTGGACAGCGAGCTCGCCACCCGCCGCGTCTTCGCCGCGGTCCGCGCGGGCGCGGACGGGCACCCGCTGATCCGCCCGGTGCTGGACGCCCTGGCCGAGGCGGCCACGACGACCGCCTGAGGTCGTACCGAACTGCCGGGCCCGGGAGAACGAGCCGATCGGCACCGTCCCGTCGGCCCCGTTGCGGGACCTGGCAGCGGACTCCGGCACGAGTCCCGACTTCCGGCGCAGGCAAGGCCTCTACGGCGCGAGTGGAGCTCGCCGGGCATTCACCTGAGTACATGGCCCGGACACGGGCCCCACCCATTTGGGCGGCGCGTGCGGCGGGTCAACCCGCCCGGGACATCCGGTGTCGTGAAGATCGCTTCAGGAGGTGGCCCCCGTCGTGATCGTCATCATCGTGGTCCTCGCCGCCGCGCTGTCGGCGTCGGTTGCTGCGAACCGGTACCTGCGCCCAAGGATGGTCACCGAGGCCGACCAGGGGATGAAGGTCCAGGAACTGATCGGCCCCATGCAGACCCTGACCATCCTGCTGCTGGCCTTCGTCCTGGTCACCGCCTCCGCTTCGTACGCTCAGGCCGGCGACGCGGCCCGCCGCGAAGCCCACGAGCTGGCCCACCTGGCCGCCATGGCCACGTACGCCCCCGAGCCCCAGCAGAGCCAGCTGCTCCAGGACGTGGTCTGTTACGCCCGTACCGTACGGACGGCCGAGTGGCCCGCCATGGCCGCCGTGCGCAGCTCGGACGCCTCGGACCAGTGGAGCTACGCATTTCGCGGAGTGTTCCGGACACTGCGCACCGAGCAGGCGTTCGGGATGCTCGTCGCAGCCGACGACCAGCGCTCCCTCGCGCGAGAGGAACGGGTGGCGCAGGCCAGCCCCAGCATCCCGGCTCCGATCTTCTGGTTCCTGCTGACCGTGCTCGCGATGACGGTGATCGCCCTGGGCATCGCCGTGCCACACCGGGACAACCGCGGGCAGCTCGCGGCGCTCGTCGCCATCACCGTCCTGCTGGGCAGCGCGCTCGTCATCATCCAGAACGTCGACCGGCCCTTCGACCAGCTCATCAACGTCCCGCCCACGGCCATCCACACCGTCGAGACCCAGGTTCTGCACGACCTCCAAGCAGCCCACCCCGGGGCCGTGCTCCCGTGCGGTGCCGACGGAAACAGGAGCTGACGTACTGGCCAGGCGTGTCGTCGCATCGGGAGGGATCCGGCCGTGCCCGCTCCCGCCAGGCCGGGGTTGGATCGGCGCTGCGAGCCTGATGCAGGTGGTGTCACAGAATCCACTAACTCGCTCTCTGGCTCTCTGGCTCTCTGGCTCTCTGGCTTTCTGGCCGCGCGGTCTTCTTGTCGACGATTCCCCGCCGAGTCCGGACGCCCGCAGGAAGTGAGGACTCATCGGCGGTGTCTGCCCCGGCGTGCCGGAGCCGGGTAGGGGATGCGCAGCCTGCGGGCCAGCGGGGCGACCACGGAGTCGGCCCCGAGCGGGCGGGCCAGCACCAGCACCGAGGCGAGGACGGCCGCCGAGCCGAAGCCAAGTGACGTCATGGCGGCGATCGCCCCGCCGTCCAGCAGGTCGTCGGACCATCCGGCCAGGCAGTACCCGGCCAGCGCGCCGGGCGCGCCGGCGATCACCAGCGTCAGGTGGAGGCGGACGATCCCGCCGTCGTCCAGCCCGCTACGGGCCGGCGTGTATTGGGTGCCTGCCGGCGGAGGGCTGGTCCGGAGCGCCTCGGCCTCCCGGCGGAGTCGGCGGTCCAGCGCCCGGCTGGTGAGGGCGGCACCGATCAGTACGGCGAGGGTGTGCGCCACCGCCATGCCGACGATGATCCAGCGGCTCGGCAGCACCAGGAAGGCGACGGCGGAGAGCAGCACGTTGCTCCCCGCGGTCACTGCGGTGAGCCAGAAGGGCGTGCGGGCGTCGCCCATCGCGTAGAAGCCGCGGGCCAGCGTGTACTGGGCGCAGAAGGCCGGCAGGCCGAGCGCGAAGGCCGCCAGGGTCTGGGCGATCACTTCGGTGTCGGCGGTCGAGACGCCGCCGTGACCGTAGGCGAGGTCGGTGATCGGGCCCGCGAGGGCAAGGAGGCCCAGGGTGGCCGGCACGATGATCCCGGCCGTCGTCCGCAGGGTCCGGGCGAGTTCCCGGCCGACCTCGGTGAACCGGCCCGCCGTCGCCGAGCGGGACATGCCCGGCAGGATCGCCGTCACCAGGGAGACCGAGACGATGCCCTGGGGGACGTTGAAGAGCAGGTAGGCGTTGTTGTAGGCGCTGTAGCCCAGGCCGGCGGTCAGTCCGTCCCCGTGGGCCTTGGACAGCGCGCCGGTGGCCAGGTTCGTGATGGCCAGGAAGGACAGCTGAGTGACCACAACCAGCAGAAGGGCCCACCCGGCCGCCCGCAACGGGCCGGCGAGGTCGGCGCCGCGCCAGTCGAATCGCGGGCGGTAGCGGAAGCCGGAGGCGCGCAGCGAGGGCAGCAGCGCGAGCGCCTGCACCAGGACGCCGAAGGCGCTGCCCAGGCCCAGCAGAGCGGCTCCGCCGCCGGAGACGTCCTCCGCCGAACCCGCGTAGTCGTACAGCACCAGGTAGAGGGCGAAGACGGCGATGACGACGGCGTTGTTGAGCACCGGGGCCCACATCATCGCCCCGAAGCGGTCGCGGGAGTTGAGCACCTGCCCCAGCAACCCGAACAGCCCGTGGAACAGGATCGCCGGGAGGCAGTACCTGGCCAGCGCGAGGGTGAGTTCGCGCTGCGCCGTGTCGTGCGGACCGTAACCGGTGTACGCGTCCACGATCGTCGGCGCACAGGTGAAGGCGAGCGCGGTGATCACGAGCAGCGCCGTCCCACAGGCCGTCAGCAGCCGGTTGGTGTACGCCGCGCCGTGGTCGTCGTGCTGCTGGGCGGCCCGGACCAGCTCCGGGACGAAGACCGAGTTGAGGACGCCGCCGATCAGCATGATGAAGATCGTGTTCGGCAGCATGGTCGCCACGGCGTAGCCGTCCCCGACCGCGGCGGTGCCGAGGGCGGCGGCGATCACCGCGGCCCGGACGAAACCGAGCGCGCGCGAGGTGAGCGAGCCGAGCGCCATGATCAGGCTGCCGCTGGAGGTCCGACCGGCCCTGGCGGTGGCAGACGCTTCGTTGACGGTTGGACCGGTGGCCGGCGTGACGCCGGGTGCCGGGATGGAGATGCTGGGAGGCACCGGGGCCGACGGAAGCCCACCGGAGGGGGTGGCCGTCGGGATGTCGTACGGGCCGGTCGGCTCGCAGGTGCTGGGTATGGTCATGTGGTTCTCTGTCTCTCGGTGCCCGGGGCGCTTCGGTCGGATGCTGCTCAGCCCGTCTTCGCGGCGATCGTCCGGGTCAGCCAGGTGAACGCGGACGGGACCAGCCGCGTCCACGTGGAGGTGAGATGCGGCCCGTCGACCTCCACCGGGGTGACGGAGGTCGGTGCCTTGGCCGCCTTCTGCAGGGCCAGCGCGTCCTCGTAGCCGTCGCCCTTCTGGCCCGTCAGGTAGAGGGCGACATTCGGCGGTGTCTGCGCGTGGGTCAGCGCGTACAGCGGGTTGGAGATCTCCCGCAGGTGCGGGTCCTTCGCGGTGAGCGAGTCCCGCTGACCGTTCGGGTCGTTGTAGCCGGACATGCCGATACCGGCGTGGTAGCGGTTCGGATGCGCCAGGGCGAGGCGCGCGGCGCAGTGTGCGCCTGCCGAGTAGCCGGCCACGGCCCAGTTCTCGGGGCCGGGCTCGGCGCGGAAGTTGTCGAGGATCATCTGCGGGACGTCGCGCGCCAGCCAGGTCTCGGCGTTGACCTTGCCGTCCACGCCGGAGATCCGGTCCTTCACGTCGGTCGTCCTCACGTCCTTCGGCACCGCGTTGTCGTCGACCGGCCCGAACTGCTGGATGACCTTGGGCTGTTCCGGAGCGCCGGGCCCGACCTTGTTGGGCACCGCTTCCTCGACTGGTGGCACGGGAACGGCCCGTACGTGGCTGTCGGTACCGAGCAGGTCTCCCCAACTGCCGTAGAGCTGGTTGCTGTTGTTGACGACGACGAACACCAGCGTGATGGCGGTCGCTTGGGTGAAGAGGACCATGGCGAGGCGACTTGCGAAGCGGAGTGGCTGCGGACCGCCCACCCGGTTCCAAAGGGACATCAGGAGGCCCACGGAAAGGGGGACGAAGACGATCGAGAGAAAGAGAAAGAGTGAGCCAGTCAGTTTCATGTGGGTGAGGTTCGGAGGGATGACTCTGCTTGAGTCCTGACGCCAAGGCGGTCGCTCGGCTCGCCGTGTGTTCAGGGGGAGAATATGAGCCGACATGACGACTTTCGTTGACTCGTCGGCCGCCGAAATATGGCGAACCGGCTGGCGCGGTCCGCGGATCTCAGGTAGGCCTGCGGGTCCTACGATGATCGCGACAGCGGAGGCCTCCGGCGCACTGCCGCCATCGCAGCCACCGGGGCGGCCGTAGCCACCGGCGGTGACGTGTGCCGGCGGTCTTGGCGTTGTCGCAGGCGGTGAGGAGGAGGACGGGGCCTCCGATCAGGCCCCTGAGTACACCGCGTCGGCTCAAGCGGCCCTGGGTCGGCCCGCCCTGACCGTCTCGGGCCGTCACGTCGTGTTCTCGCTGCCGGTCGTTCCTGGTGTCGCCGCGTCTCGGTCCTGTTTGCTGACCGGGGCCCCGATCAGGCGAGCGTCGTGTCGGCTCACCTCTCCTTCGTCGAGTAGCTCTTGGGAGACGTAGGTGCCCTGCGTCCCCGGCCTGATCTCGACCAGGTGCTCATCGGCGAGCAGTTCGAGGGCCTTGCCGATTGTGTCGGTCCCGACTTTGTAGGCGGCCGCGAGCGGCTTGCGTCCCGGCATCCGTCCGCTGAAGCGGCCCTCCCGGATGCGCTCGCGCAGATCCGCCGCCACACCGACCCACACGGGGCACGCGGAGTCGTCCGGGCACAGCCGGAGTGGTGGGCGTAGCCGGGTGGTGGCGGCCCGCCGGACGAACTGTGCTGTGGATAGCGGGATTCGGTACCAGTGCGCGATCTTCCATGCGGGAGGTAGCTGGTCCGGCGGCAGGCCCGCGGGAAGTCCTCTGACCAGGTGGGTGGCGAGCGTCTTGTAGTGCGGCCGGCTTCTCGCCTCGGCCGGCGTGGGTTCCTGCGGATTCGTCTTCATGTGGATCATCCGGAAGGCTTGTCGCGGTGGGATTCATGGCCTGGGGGCATCGGGCACTGTTCGTCCTCAAGGCCCTGGCTCGGGTGGCTGGTCGGTCGCGGGCCGCTGTGCCGTCGGGAGTGGCGGGGTGGCCTCGAACGGTCCGGGGACGGGGAAGTAGTCCTGGAGAAAGGCTGTGATGGCCCGGTCCTGCTCGGCGTGGTCGAGGTGGTCGAGGTGGTCGAGAGCCCCGTCGTTGAGGCAGAAGGTGTCTGTCGCGCGGTCGTGGAGGAGCGCGGGGAGCCGGTCGAGTTGGGCCTGCCGGCCGATGTCGGTGTCGTGGTGCCCGAGCCGGCCCCACGCGACGTGGCCGGTGAGGTAGCCGCGGGCGACGGCCAGGGTGATCGGGGCGATGTCGGTGGGCGAGCGGAACACGGAGCGAGCCGTGTCGGCGAGTTCGGCGGCGAAGTCCTCGGCGCTCTCGGTGAGCAGCGTGCGGGTCAGCGGGTACGGCGTGTGGCGGAGCGTGTTGGTGGTGTCCCGGCCGAACCTGCGGTGTACGAGGGCGCGGGTGTTCTTCTGTGCGGCGACGTACTCGTCGTCGGAGGCGGTGACCGGCCCGGGCGGGATCACTCGGGAGTCGAGGTTGACGAGCGGGACGCCGTTGCCCTGGAAGAACTGCTCGGGGCGCAGTGGTCGTCCGAGGAACATGTCGTCGTTGAAGTACAGGAAGTGCTCGGCGAGGTCGGGAACCCGGTGGAGCTGGGTCTCGATGGCGTGGGAGTTGAAGACCGGCAGCGTCGAGGGGTCGGTGAAGAGCTCCCGGTGGTGGACCACGGTGAGGTCGGGGTGCTCGGTCGTGAGCCAGTGGGGCAGCTGATCATCGGTGACCAGGTGGATGTGGCGGATCCAGGGTGTGTACATCGCGATCGATCGCAGGCAGTAGCGCAGTTCGTCGCGGTTGCGGAAACGCTCGTCGCCGGTCCCGCTGGACGGCGGGCCGGGAAGGTCCGGGAGTGCGGTGAGTGCGGCGGCGCGGCGGGCTTGCCAGACGGGGTCGCCGTCGTCGACCCAGGTGATGACCGCGTCCACCGGGAAGGTGATGTCGTTCAGGCGTGCCCGGGTGAAGGTGGCCGGCACCGGGAAGTCCCGGTCGGCGATCCGTACGGTGGAATCCGCTGCGAGGGAGGGCGTCCACCAGCCGAACGGCGGTTCGTGGATCGCGGCGATGGCGCCTTCGGAGGGTTGTGCGGAGTCCCAGAAGTCCAGATCGCAGCCGTACTCGTGGCCGTAGAAGAGGCTCCGCCCGCTCGTCACCACCGGACGGTAGAGCCGCACGCCCTTGACCCGTACGGGTTCCGGCTCCGGGGCAATGGAGTCGGTGTGGTCTGCGGTTGCGGCGGCGGGCTTGATATGGCCCTCCAACTCGGCCACCGCGTCCGGGAGTTCCTCCGCCAGGACGGTCCGATGTGTGTGGTCGTGGCCGAGGAGATCGGCGTAGACGGGAACGCCGCGGAACGCCGTGGCGCAGGCTGCCAGTACGTCGGCCCGCAGCCCTGGTGGGATCACCACCCACTGGCGGGAGCCGTGGCGGGGGATCGGCGCGAACGTGATCCCGCGTGTGCGCAGCACGTCGGTGATCTCCGTGAAACTGCGCAGGAAGGCGTCCGCGGCGAGTAGGTCGTCCCGCACCTCGGTCACCAGGCCGCGTTCCCGCACCAGGCCCGGGTGCAGGGCCAGCAGTTCTTCCTCGCGCCGGTGGCGGAGGTCCTCGGCGCTCGGAGGAACCGGCTCCGGCGTCGCCGGCACCGCACTCGGGCGTGCCCTGCGGGCCGCGGCGCGCAGGGCACGCCCGGCCGTGCGGAGGCGGAGCACCAGGCCTTCTCGCCCGAACGCATCGGCGCCGTCATGACGCCCGGCCCGACCGGACTCCGGGGGCCCGGCATCGGAGTTCCCTGTCGATGGCTCGGGCGGATCGGTCAGGTGGACGGCCTCGGCGAACGTTGCCGCGCTGCCCGGGATCGACTCCACGATCCGGATCTCCTTCTACTTCCAGGTCTGATGTGTGGCGGGCACGCCATCCCGCGTCGACCCGCAGATCCACGACATGAGGCTTCGCCCCGTCATCGAGCCGGCCGGACAGGTCACCGGCGGTCTGAGGGTTTGCGGCCCGCCGCGCTACGCGGCGTCGGTATCCCGGTCCTTGGCGGGCCGTCCGGGCGCGGCGGGGGCGACGGGCAGGCGGCGCAGGTCGCGGCTCAGCAGTGCGGCGGCGGTGGCCAGCACCACCAGCACGGCGCCGGACAGCAGCGTCGCCCGTTCACCGGCCAGATTGGCCACCGGGCCCGCCAGCATCTCGCCGACGGGCAGGGCGATGAACGACCCCAGCGCGTCATAGGAGTAGACGCGGGCGAGGCGGTCGGTGGGGATGTTCTCCTGGAGCGACACGTCCCAGGCCACTCCGAACTGCTCTAGGGCCACGCCGTTCAGGAACATCGCCACACCGAGCAACAGGGCGTGCGGTGCTTCGGCGAGCACCACCAGCGGTACCGCCTCCAGCGTCACGAGGGCCACGCCCAGGCGCAGCGCGTGCCGGGTGCGTGAGCGCGCGGCGAGGACGCCGCCCGCGACGGCGCCGATCATCTGCGCGGCCAGGACTGCGCCCCACCAGCCGCGCCCGAAGGTGTCGTCGGCGATGCCGAGCCCGAGGACCTGGATGCCGCCGGCGACGACGGCGTTCACGACGGTGAACTGGAGGACGACGGCGACCACCCAGGTGTGGGCGGTGAACTCGCGCCATCCCTCCCGCAGTTCATGCAGGGGGCGGGAGCGTTCGGCCGGCCCGTTGTCGTTCGCCGGGACCCGGACACCGTGGAAGCACACCGCGGCGAGGAACAGGCAGAGCGCGTTGGCCGCGAGTCCCCATCCGGGGCCGATCAGGGCGGCGACCACACCGCCGAGCGAGGCCCCGACGATCATGCCGATGTTGGTGGCCATGCGCATCAGGGCGTTGGCCGGCCGCAGCACGTCCGCGGGGACGGTCTGCGGGGTCAGCGCTGCCGAGGCCGGCAGCGAGAGTGCGGACAGCGCGCCGTTGGCCACGCCGAGGGCGACGAGGAGAGGTACGGAGGTCCAGCCGAGGAGGACGGTCAGTGCGATTACGGCCTGCACCAGGGCGGCCCCGGCCGCCGAGCCCTGGAGGATCACGGTCCGGGAGAACCGGTCGGCGACGACGCCGCCGAGGAGCAGCAGCGCGACGTTGGCGAGCGATCGCGCGCCCACGACGAAGCCCAGGTCGGTCGTCGATCCGGTGAGGTCGAGCACGGCGAAGCCGAGCACCACGGGCGCCATCGCGTTGGCGAAGTAGATCAGCGACCGCCCGCCGGCGAGCTGCCGGAAGTCGCGGTGTCGCAGCGGCAGGAACGTCCGACCGTCCCCCGGGGAGGGCCTCATGCGGTTGGATCCTCGGGGTCTCGGCCGGTCTCGCCGCAGCTCAGCGATATCCCGGAGCCGGGGTAGTCCACGGCGGGCGCATCGGGGTCCCGGACCACATGCCACTCGACGAGATCCGAGAGCGACACGGTGGCGGTGCCGGCCCCGGGCACGTCCCTGCCGGCGGTCACATTCGTCACTCTTCACCCCTTCGAGAACATTCAGGTGCGAACGAACCTACGAGCGGGGGTGGTTGCGCAGGTGAGTATTCAGATTCACGAAGTGCGACAAACCAGTGATGCTTAAGTGGATGCGAGAGGTGAATCCGGTTTCTGTCGCGGTCGCGTTGGGGCCGCCTGTGGCGAGACCAAGGCGACTGCAAGGCAGCAAGAAGTTGTGAGTTCTCCCGATCAGCCCGGGTCCTTCGCCCCTGAGCCTCGGGTGCCGGTCTCCGTAGCATGGCTTCTGCGGTCACAAATGTGGGTGCTCGCACCGGTTTTTCAGAAGCCTGCCCGTCACCGTCGCGGCCGTAGGGTGCTACGTCTTCCTGAAGGGCAACAGACGGCTCGGGCTGGCCACCGCGGCCGCCTCGGCCGCCGCACTCGCACTGATCTTTCTCTGCGTCATCCCGGCGTTCCAGCCGGACGGGAAGTACGCCTACTTCGCCGTCGCCGCCGGAGCGGGCCACACCGGGCCCCTGCACCACCTCCTCAACTCCCGGTGGCCGCCGCAGAAGCTGTCCATCCTGGCGCAGCTGCTGGGTCGCTCGTCTTCTGGACGCCGCTCTCCTGCGTCGTGCCCGCGGTGCTCGCGTTCTGGGCCGGCCAGACTCTGGCCGTCACCGAACTCAGGGCCCACGACAACCGCGACCTGGCTCTCCTGTACCTGGAACGCCCGGCCACCGGCGTCACCCCCATCGCCCTCGCCACCTCCGTCGCCATGGGCGAACCGCTCAAGGCCGTCGGCTACGGCCGCACCAAGGACGAGTGGGTGCCGGTGTCACGCGCCCAGACCTCCGTCAGCGTGGAGGACAAGGGCATCACCGCGTCCTCGCTCAACGGCGATGTCAGCGGCGCCATCTGCCGCGGCGACGCCGGCGGTCCCGTGATCAACGGCAAGGGCGAACTCGTCGGTGTCACCAGCACCTCCTCCCTGCACAACTGCATAGGCGAGCCCGCCGGCAAGAACCAGGCCGTGATCACCCGTACCGACAACGTCACGGACTGGGTCAAGGACGCGAACGCGCACACCTTCGCCTTCACCGGAAAGGCCTCCGGCAAGGCACTGGACGCCAAGAGCGACGGCAGCGTGATCATCTGGGACCACTGGGGCGGCGACAACCAGAAGTTCACCCACACCCGCGCCAAGGAACTGCGGGTCTTCGGCAGCAACTGCCTCGCCCCCGCCGGCGACACCTCCAAGCTCCCCGCTCCGATGCACGCCGTCGCCTGCACGGGTGAGAGCAACCAGAAGTGGAACCTGGACAACGCCGACAACACCATTCGCCACCAGACCACCGGCCTGTGTCTCGAAGTCAAGGGCTGGGGAACCGACAACGGCTCTCCCGCGACCCTGTACACCTGCACCGGCGGCGCCAACCAGAAGTGGACCAAGCCGTAGCAACTCGCCGGAATACGTCCGGCACCAGGGCTGTGCGGTTGTTCACGGCCCGGGCCCGTGATTCCGTCGAACGGTGAAGGCCCTCCGGCAACGACGAATTCCAGGGTGGCGGCAACACGGCGATCAACCGGCTGCGGCCGGGAATCGTAGCGAGACGCTCGGAGCGGGCTCAGAGCCCAGCGTCAACGTGTGTGCAAGTCGCGTGGAGAACATTCAGCCCACGAGAACCTCCCAGACGAGCGGGGCG
>NZ_JBHVPD010000033.1:13510-22439 GCF_042887525.1 Kitasatospora sp. NPDC057936 | reverse complement strand
CGTTCTACCGTCGAAGGTCTACGCCCCTCCGCAAACACGTAAGTCCCGGGTGGGGGAACCACGCCCATCACCGGGGTGCGGCGGGGATTTTTTGCGCGCGGCCCGGGTCGCCCCCCCAGCCGCGCGTCTCCGTGCGGACATGAGCCGGAGCGAACGTGCAGCCCTCGAGAAGCTCGCGGCGGACCGGGGCGTCGTCGACAGCTTCGCCCCTGAGCACTCCTTGGCGAGCTCCTGTGAGGATGCGAAGGGCCGGGCCCGCAGTTGGCAGTCCGGGCTCGGCCGCCGGTGCGTAAGGTTGGGACGGCTGACGACCACCCGCACGGCTGGAGATTCGATGACTGAGACTGCTGCCCCCGACATGCCGTTCCCCGTCGGCGTGGTCGGCCTCGGCGACATCGCGCAGAAGGCCTACCTGCCCGTCCTCACCGCGCTGCCCGGCCTCGACCTGCGCCTGATGACCCGCGACCGCGCCAAGCTCGACCGCATCGGCGACACCCACCGCATCGACCCCGCCCACCGCCACACCGACCTCGGCGAGCTCATCAAGGGTGGCATCCGCGCCGCCTTCGTGCACGCGGCCACCGACCAGCACGTCCCGATCGTCGAGGAGCTGCTCACCGCCGGCGTGGACGTCTACGTCGACAAGCCCCTCGACTACACCCTCGACTGCGCCCGCCGCCTCGTCGACCTCGCCGACCGCACCGGCCGTTCGCTCATGGTCGGCTTCAACCGCCGCCACGCCCCCGGCTACGTGCAGGCCCTGGAGCGCCCGCGCGACCTGATCGTCCTCCAGAAGAACCGCGAGGGCCTGCCCGAGGCCGCCCGGACCCTGGTGTACGACGACTTCATCCACGTCGTCGACACCCTGCGCTTCCTCGTCCCCGGCGAGGTCGAGCACGTGGACGTCCGCGCCCGCCGCGTCGACGGCCTGGTCGAGCATGTCGTCCTGACGCTCGCCGGCGACGGCTTCACGGCCCTCGGCATCATGAACCGTCGCAGCGGCTCGACCGAGGAGGTCCTCCAGGTCTCCGGCACCGACTCCAAGCGCGAGGTCCACAACCTCGCCGAGGTGATCGACCACCGCGGCCAGCCCACCACCCGCCGCCGCGGCGACTGGGTGTCGGTGGCCCGCCAGCGCGGCATCGAGCAGTGCGTCCTCGGCTTCCTCGACGCCGTCCGGGGAGGGAAGACACTCGACGCCCACGACGCCCTGCGCACCCACGAGTTGTGCGAACTGATCGTGGAGCGCATCGAAGGCCCCTGAGCGGGTACCGGTCGACGGCTTCCTCGAACCCGCCAGTCCCCATTGCGCCGGGTGCTGTACAGGCAGCTTCATCTGACTACAGGACGTCCGGTCGATTCTTCAGGACCTCCGCCCTCTGGGTCGGACGCAATGGCAGGCCTAGCGTTCATGATCATCGGCTGATGCGCCCGAACATCCGGGTTGCAGGCGGCTTATTGATTGACTCAGAGGGAGATGTCTTGCGTTCCAAGGGAATCCTTGCCACGGGAACAATCGGCGCACTGGTCGGCGGCTTGCTGCTGGCAGGGGCTTCGACCGCATCGGCGGTCGAAGCCTCGTCGGGAAGTGGTTCGACGATCATGAACGTCGGGTCCCACATGTGCATCGGCGCCAAGGGTGGCGGGTCCGAACCCGGCCGCCTCGTCCAGGAGTGGGACTGCAGCAAGAAGCCTGAGCAGAGCTGGACGTTCAAGGAGGCGGGGCAGGGGTACACGATCGAGAACGGTCACGGCCTGTGCCTCGGCATACAGGAAGGCAGTAAGAACAAGGGCGCCCCGGCGGTCCAGGCGAAGTGTGACGGCAGTAGCGACCGGCACTGGAAGCTCAACTTTGTCCACGGCTCCAGCTGGCAGCTCGTCAACAGCAACTCGGGCTACTGCCTGGGCATCCGGGAGGGCAGCAAGAAGGAGGGGGCCGACGCCCTCCAGTGGGACTGCCTCGACATCCCCGATCAGCAGTGGAAGCTCCAGGTGGGCTGACAACCCCGGAGCCGATCTCCGCAGTGGTTGGACCGCTGCATGACTCTCCCTGGCGTGGTGGGCACCCGCAGGAGCCCGTCGGCGCCAGGGAGAAGGTCCGCCCGGAGAAGCAGCGAAGCAGGGACATGCTCCTCCACGCGGATCCGGTGCCGGCCTGAAGGACACTGGGCGCCGCAGCAATTCCGGGACCGCCAGGCGTCATTGACGTCTGGCGGTCCTTCGTGGTCTCAGCTCCCGTCCGTCCTGGGCCGTGGTCCGCGCTCGGCGGCGGGCAGACGCAGGACGAGCCGGGCGCCGGGCACCGTCCCCGCGGGAGCCTCGGCCGTGAGCGTGCCGTGGTGGGTGGTGGCGATGGACCGGGCGATCGCCAGGCCGAGGCCGGCTCCTCCGCAGCCCCTGGTCCTGGCCGCGTCGAGCTGCGTGAACCGTTCGAAGACCCGTTCCCGGTCGGCGGGCGGAATCCCCGGACCGTCGTCGGCGACTTCCAGCGTGATGCTGCCGTCCTCCGTCGCGACCCTGACGTGGACTGCGGCGCGCGCGTGGCGGCGGGCGTTGTCGACGAGATTGGTGAGGACGCGGACCAGGTGCGCGGGAGTGCCCCGGACCGTTGCCGGGCCGGGTGCGTCGACGAGCACGACGGGGGCGGCCGAATTCGACGGGACCGCCCCGTGGGCACGGGCCAGCTCGGCGAGGTCCACCTCGCTCTCGTGGCCCGGGCGGTGCGCGTCGAGCCGGGCGAGCAGCAGCAGGTCGTCGACGAGCCCCGCCAGTTCGTCGGTGTCCTCCAGGGCGTCCGCGACGGTTCGCGGCCAGTCGGTCCGGTCCGGGTGGGCCAGCGACAGCTCCAGGCGCGTACGCAGGGTGGCGAGGGGGCTGCGCAGTTCGTGGGAGACGTCCCCGGTGAACGTGCGCAGCCTGGCCACCGCGTGGTCGAGCCGGTCCAGCGTGGCGTTCATGGCCGTGGCCAGGCCGGCGATCTCATCGCGCCCGCCGGGTACGGGCAGGCGCCGGTGCAGGTCACCGGCCGTGATGTCGGCGACCTCGCGGCGCAGCGCCTCGACGGGCGCCAGCACACGGCCGACCGCGGTCCAGGTCAGCCAGGCGCAGAACAGCACGAGGACGAGGAGGATGGGGATCATCCACGACGACATGCTGAGCAGCGTCGCGCGCGCGGCGTCGAAGTCGACGACCGCGGCGACCTGGAAGCGGCCGTCGCCCGAGTTCACGATGGCCGTCGCGTCCGAGGGGGCGCCGGCGGACGGGGAGGCAGAGGTCGGTGACACTGACGCGGAAGGGTGCTGCGCGACCGGTCCGGGATCCCACTGCGCGGCCGTCGTACCGGGGTCGCCGAGGCTGACGGCGCCGACGGCGCCGCCCCGGACCGTGTAGCTGCCGCCGGAGGAGCTGCTCTGCGCCTCCAGCACTTCCACGGCCGAGACCGCGTTCCGCCGTGCTTCGTCCCTCGCGGCTTCCCACAGGTCGGCCCGCAGGGCAGCGAGGAACGCGGCCGAGGCCGCGACCAGCGCGAGGGCGAACGCGGCGGTGACGGCGGCGGTGGCCCGGGCGCGCAGCGTTCGCGGAGCGGACCGCCTCAACCTCACTGACTGCTCGTTCACCGGCGGCCGATCGGCCGGGCGGCGTCGTCCCGGGGCTGTTCACAGGAGACGTTCGTGACGGGAGGGGCTGACGGAACGGGCAGCAGACGCATCCCACCAGAATGCCTGAGTGCGCAGGTCCGGCTGGTCCGGCCACGAGTCCTGAGTACGGCGTCAGTTCACCATTCGCTGGTTCACGGGGCTCACGGGGCTCACGGGGTTCACGGGCGGGAGGTGCCGCGGTGCCGTGCCGTGAGCCGGTAGCCGGCGCCCCGCACGGTGAGGATGCTCACCAGCCCGAAGGGAGTGTCGAGCTTCCGGCGCAGGGCGCTGATGTAGACCTCGACGACGTTGAGCGGCCGGGGCGACCGTCCCTCCCAGACCCGCTTGATGATCTCCGGCTTCGTGACGACCTGCTCCGCCCGTTCGGCCAGGCAGGCCAGGACGGCGAACTCCTTGCCGGTGAGCTCGACCTCCGTCCCCCCGCGCCAGACCCGGGTCGACACCGGGTCCACCCGCAGGTCGCCCACCAGCCACTCGGTCGGGGTCCGCTGCGCGCTGCGCCGCACCAACGCCTTCAGGCGGGCGAGGAGCACGACGAACGAGAAGGGCTTGACCAGGTAGTCGTCGGCGCCGGTCTCCAGCCCCTCGGCGATGTCGTACTCCCCGTCCTTGGCGGTGAGCATCAGGACCGGCGTCCGGTCGCCGACCGTCCGCAGGCGTGCGACCACCTCGTATCCGTGCATCCCCGGCAGCATCACGTCGAGGACGATCACGTCGTAGCCACCCTCCAGGGCCCGCCGCAGGCCCGCGTGCCCGTCGGGGGCCCAATCCGCGTCGATGCCCTCGGCGGCCAGGCCCTGGCGGAGCAGGTCGGCGAATCTGGTGTTGTCTTCCACGAGCAGCAGACGCATGACGTCAGCATGACGCCCGCCGTCGCAACCCTCCGGTAACCCTGAAGCAGACTTCAGGAGACTGCCGGTGGCGGCCGGTACGTGGTCTACTTTCATCCACCGGCCCCGGACGCCCGGCGCCGGGCCCGCATGTTTGCCGGGCCCGCATGTTTGCCGGGCCTGGGTGTTTGCCGGGCCTGGGTGTTTGCCGGGCCCGCGTGTTCGCCGAGCCCGCGTGTTCGCCGAGCCCGCGCGTTCCCGGCGTCGATGCACGGAAGACCGCCCGATCGCGAGGCCCCGGCCGTCACCGGCCGGTCCGGCGGGGGATGCGCCCGGAGGCTGAGCTCGGACCGCTCCTTGCACCGACCGCCGATTCACCTTCCGTCCTCGGTCCCGGCTCTGCTGCCGAGGACGTCGTTGCTCTTGAGACAAGGACGCCCACGATGTCGTTGCCGGAATTCAGCGAGATCCCCGCACCCGCCGACTGCCCGTGCCCCGGTTGCGCCGAGGCCGCCGCGCAGGACCGGGCGGCCGTGGCCCGTTCGACCCGCGTACGGGCGACCAGGCTGGTCGCGGCGGGTGCCATGACCGCGGCGGCATTCGCCGGTGCCGGGACCGCCGGGACCACCGAGGCCGTTGCGGCGGAGGGCGCCACACCGTCGTCGCCCGTCGGTACACCGATGGGCGACGACGACGGCTCGCCGTCCCCGCAGGGCATGCCCAGTCCCTCCACCGGTTCCGCGGCGACCGCCGCACCCCGGCTGACCCGCGCCCAGATCCTGGCCCGGGCCCAGGGCTGGATCGATGCCAAGGTCCCGTACAGCATGAACCGCTACCGCCAGGGCTACCGCACCGACTGCTCCGGCTTCGTCTCGATGGCGTGGTCCCTGCCCGGCAGCCACTGGACCGGGGACCTGCACCAGTACGCGACCCGCATCACCAAGACGGAGCTGCGCCCGGGGGACATGCTGCTCTTCCACAACACCGCGAACCCCCAACGGGGTTCGCACGTCGTGCTGTTCGGCGGCTGGGCCGACAGCGAGCACACGCGGTACGTGGTGCTGGAGCAGGCCGGCGGGCGTGGTGCGGTCAAGCGGACCATTCCCTATGCGTACACCTCGCACGGGTCGTCCTACATCCCGTACCGCTACAACGGTGTCCAGGAGGAGGACATACCAGGAGACGGTTCCGATCGTGCCTTCCCGGGCGCGGCACGGTTCGGCCCCGGGGCCGACAACGCGGACGTCACCAGGCTCGGCACCATGCTGATCGGCCGCGGCGCCGGCCGCTTCTACCAGCACGGGCCCGGCCCGCGTTGGGGCCGTCCCGACAGTGATGCCACCCGGGCGTTCCAGCAGGCGCAGGGCTGGTCGGGGGCGAACGCCGACGGGATCCCCGGGGCGCAGACCTGGCGACTGCTCGTCGAGGGACGCGGCAAGGACATCGGACCAGGCGCGGACCGCCCCGCCGACCACCCCGCGAACCGGCCCCCGGCATTTCCCGGGGCCGGGCACTTCAGGCCGGGCCAGCGGAACGACCACGTGGCGCTCCTCGGCAGGCAACTGGTGGCCAAGGGCTACGGCCGGTACTACCGGCAGGGCCCGGGGCCTGCCTGGAGCGAGTCGGACCGCCGCGCGGTGCAGGCCTTCCAGGCCGACCAGGGCTGGCACGGCGCCGACGCGGACGGATACCCGGGGGAGCACACGTGGCGACTGCTGTTCCGATGAGGTGAATGCGTGATGCCGGGTCAGCCATGTGTGGACGGTGGCCCGGGCACTGTCCTCGACACGTAGGACCGAGCCTCATCGTGGAGCGCATCGAGGGCCCCTGAGCGGGTACCGGTCGGCGGTTTCCTCGATTCACTTTGGTGCATCCCCCCGGCGACTTTCCGGTCTACCGGGGGGATCGGTGAAGACCCAGGATCGATGCACGGTGGGACCGACCCGCCTGAACCATCGACAGGGATCGAGGAAGAGATGTGCGATGACGTCGGCCGGTCGGAGCGGACGAAGAGGCGGCCCGAGTACCGGGACCTCGCCGCCGACCTGGTCGATCGGTTGCCCCGGCCCAGGTCGCCCGAGCGGGTCCCGGCGGTCGGGCGGATCGCTCGCTTGTACCGAATCCCCGTCCCCACGGCGGAGTTCGTCCGGCGGGCTGCGGTCACCCTGCTGCGGCGACCGCCCTGGCTCCTGCCGCAGCCTCCCGGCTCGGTGGCGTGGCTGGGCGTGGCTGCGGATCTGCGTGAGCGCATCGAGGCGCGCAGCCTGCGAGGGCGGATCCCCGGGCGGCGGGCGCTCGCGGAGGCGTACGGGGTGAGTTTCGACGTGGTCAACCAGGCCGTCGAGGCGCTGATCGAACAGCACCTGCTGGTGGTCAGGCCCGGTTCGCCGGGCACCTACGTCAACGAGGAATGGCCGTGACCGCCGCGAACAGCACCCCGGGCAGGGGTGCTGTTCGCGTTTCAGCTGCTCAGATTTCAGCTGTTTGCGTTTCAGGGGGCAGGGCGCAGGCCGGTGACGAGGTCCTGGACGAGGGTGTACGAGCGGATGCGCAGCGCGTGGTCCGGGCACGGGGTGGAGACGGCGAGGGTGTCGGGCCGGTACAGGTCGAGCAGGTAGGCCAGGTGTGGCCTGATCCGGTCGGGCGTGCCGACCAGCGTCCGAGGCCGAGCGGTGGCCGTAGGCGGCTCCGCCCAGGCGAGCAGGGCCTGCAGCGCGGCGGCCTCGTCGGGGTTGTCGGCGCACGCGATCCGCAGCGCCAGCGCGACGCGCGGTGCCCCGGGGCCGGCCTCCGTGCGGCAGAACTTCCGGTAGTGGTCCAGGAAGTCCGGGCGCGGCAGGTGATCGGCGGGGAGTTCGAGGCAGAACGGAAGCCCGTACGCCGCCGCGACGGCGGCGTCCTCGGCGCGCTGTCCGGTCAGCCAGATCCGCGGTGGAGCGGTGGGGGAGCCGTGTACGTCCTCATAGCGGAGGGCGGCGAGCAACGCGGTGAGCCGGGGGCCCGGAAAAGGCGTGCCGTGAGCGGCGTCCGGATCGGTGGCGACGATCAGATCGGTCCGCCGCGGGTGCAGGTGGGCGAGCGACATGAAGCCGGCGGCGCCGCGGACCGGGCCTCCGTCCTCGGGCAGGACCAATCCGGTTCCGACCCGTATGGATCCGGTGATGGTGGCGGCCGCGGAGGCCATGGCGGTGAGCATGTGCGAGTGACGGACCGTGCCGGGGTCGACGGCGGCCCAGTAGCCGTCCCAGCCCAGTTCTTCGCAGTCGAGCGCCAGCCGGACGGCCTCCTGAGCGGCGGCCGCCGTGCCCGTCAACGCGTGCTCGCGGCCCGACACGTGGATCGGCGCCTGATCATCGACGATCAGTTCCATCGGAGTTGAGGGGAGCCTTTCGGGTCGCGGAACCGTGGAGTCCGTCCCGCACCGCGTGCGAGGAATTCCACTCCGGTGTGCGGACGGTGTTATTCATGGCGCTTCCCGGTCGAATGGGCGCAGAAGGACGGTAACACCGGGGAATGCCACTTTCGCTGCCCGGCCGGTCCACTTTGGATTCGCCCGACCGGGGTTTGATCGATGGGTGCTCGGCCGACCCGGCCGGCTCGCAGAAATCCGAAAAGCGGAGATCAATTCAATGACGATGAACAACCGGCGCACCGAGACTGCCAAGCGCTGGACGAAGCTGGCGGCCGTGCCGGTCGGTGTCCTGGCCGCGGGGGCGATGGTGCTCGGCGCCACCCACGCCACGGTGTCGGCCGGTGCGTGGAACAAGGACAACACGATCGAGTCGGGTTCTTGGACGAAGTCCAAGGTCGGCAGCGACCAGGGCACCGACGCTGTCGTCAAGGTGTCCAACCTGATGCCCGGCAAGCCTGGTAGCGCCAAGGTGACCTACACCTACGAGCCCAAGAAGTCGGAGGGCAAGGAGAGCTGGGGCCAGGTGGTGCTCAAGGACATCGCCATCACGAAGGGCCACGGCAAGCCGGTCATCATTCCCTCGCAGTCCGAGCTGGCCAAGAACCTGTATCTCAAGATCACCATCAAGCAGGGGAACCACACGACGGAGGAGCAGAAGACCCTCGCCGCGTGGTACGAGATGACGAACACGGACAAGAACAAGATGGGCCGCACGGACCTGCGGCGGGAGAAGCTCGACCGGAACAACGTCCACGCCCCCGAGAACAAGGCTGACGTCACGCTTGAGTGGAAGCTCGCCGACAACGCCCCGGCAGAGGCCGAGAACTCCGGTCTGAAGTTCGACCTCGGCGCTGAGATCGACGCCGTGTAGTACCCCACCCCTCCACCCTCGCGGGGGGGGCCCCGCCGGGACCCATGGCCCCCCCCGCGGGCGGGGGGTTACCCCACGAGCAAAGGGAAGCGGGGCGGGGGGGACGGGGAAAAGAACACGGGGGGTGGGGGGGGGGGGCGGAAATAGCAGGGGGCCC
>NZ_JBHVPD010000033.1:0-13500 GCF_042887525.1 Kitasatospora sp. NPDC057936 | reverse complement strand
GCCCTGCGGCCTTAACTCCGGTTTTTTTTTTCGCCCGGGGGGCTGGCTCCGCCGCTGTTATGACCCCCCCCCCCCCCCCCGCGGGGCGCCGCCCGGCCGGCACCGGCGCCCCCCCCCCGAGGCAGGGTGAAACCGACGGAAGAACAGGAAGGCGTACGGGGTGAACGGCGAATCGAAGCCGGAGGAGGGGACGGGGAGCGCTCATGAGCCGGAGGCCCAGGAGCGCGACGCGGAGCAGGAGCAGGCCAATGAGGAGACCGAGAGCTGGTGGGCGGTCGTAAGTGTCGCGTTCAGCCGTGCGGTCGTCACGCTGGTCACGAGCCTGGTGCTGATGCCCCTGGCGGCGCTGGTGTGGGGCTGGAGTCCGTCCGTGGTGGTCTCCGACTCCATGAGGCCCGCGTTGAGCAGGGGCGATGTGGTCGTCACGCGGTCCGCGGACCTCGACGAGGTCGGCGGCGGAGCGGTGATCTCGTTCAAGGACCCCCTGCACGACGGCCGCCCGACGACCCACCGTGCCGTCGAGCGTCTGGAGGGTGGCGCCGCCTACCGAACCAAGGGCGATGCCAACCCCGATCCGGACCCCTTGCTCGTCAGGGCCGAGGAGTTCACGGGCATCGTCACGGTCGCGGTCCCGTGGGCCGGCAAGGCCTGGACCTGGGCCGAGGACGGGGACTGGGGGCCGTTGGCCGTCGCCGTGGCGCTGTACGTCCTGCTGCTGCGGGGCTGCTGGACCGGTTCCCGGCGGTCCGGGGACGCCGTCGCGGCGCCCTGAGGCGCGCTGCTCCCCGCTCTACTCCCCGTCGAGGAGCCCCGCGTTGTGCGCCAGGATGGCGGCCTGGGTCCGGTTCTCGACGGCGAGCGCGGTGAGCAGCCGCGAGACGTACGCCTTGACGGTGCCCTCGGCGAGGTACATCCGCTGGGCGATCTGCGCGTTGGACAGGCCGCCGCCGACCAGGCGCAGCAGTTCGCGTTGCTGTTCGCTGAGCTTCTCCAGGCGGCGCCGCTGGTCCGGGGGGACTCGGACCGCCTGGTCGGAGCGGTCGCGGGAGGCGTTCACGAGGTGGGCCGCCGAGGCCGAGGCCAGGACCGTGCCGCCGCTCGCCACCAGCCGGATCGCGCCGACCAGTTGCTCGGGCGGGGCGTCCTTGAGGAGGTAGCCGGCGGCACCGGCCTGGAGGGCCTCGGTGACGCCCTCCTCGGTGTCGAAGGTGGTCAGGACCAGGACGATCGGCGGATTCGGCAGGGCCAGCAGCTGCTTGGTGGCGGTGATCCCGTCCATGCCGGGCATCCGGAGGTCGGTCAGCACAAGGTCGGGGGCCAGGGCCCGGGCCTGCGCGAGGGCCGTGGCCCCGTCGGCGGCCTCGCCGACGACGGTGATGTCATCGGTGGCGTCCAGCAGCGCGCGCAGTCCGAACCGGACGAGCGGCTCGTCGTCCGTCACAAGCACGCGGATCACTGCCGTCTCCTCTGGGTTCGTCCCCGTTTCGTCAGGGGCTCCGGATCAAGATTTCCGAGGGTCGCACGGCGGACGTTCACGAAAGTGAATGGTGCGCCCGCCGAAAGTGGGGACTCACGGGACTCACCGGAGTCACGGGCTTGCGGCCGGGTCGTCGAGCGGGACGGACGTCACGACCCGCCAGCCGCCCCCGTCGGTCGGCCCGGCGTGGAAGTCCCCGCCGAGCAGCGAGAGGCGTTCCCGCAGCCCGATCATCCCGAAGCCGTCACCCGCCACCGCGATCCGCCGGGCGGGGACCGGCGACGGGTCGTTGCGCACCATGGTTTCGAGCCTGCCCTCCGCCGTGGAGACCCGCACCTCGGTCCTCGCCTCCGGGGCGTGCTTGACGATGTTGGTGAGCGATTCCTGGACGGTGCGGTACGCCGTCAGCGCGATCTCGGGCGGGACGGGGCCGAAGACGTTCGTGGCGAGGGTGACGGGCAGGCCGGACGAGCGGGCCTCGGCCACCAGCTTCTCCAGGTCGGAGAGGCAGTGGCCCGCGATCACCGAGTCGTCGCCGTCGCGCAGCGCGCCCAGCACCTGGCGCAGGTCCCGCAGGCCGGCCCGGGCGGTGTCGCCGATGGCACGCGCCACCTGCCGGCTCTCCGGCTTGACGCCGGGGACGAATTCGAGGGCTCCGGCGTGCATGGCGATGATCGCGATGCGGTGCCCGAGGACGTCGTGCATCTCGCGGGCGAGCCGGACGCGTTCCTCCGCCCTGGTCTGGGCCACCCGGCGCTCGCGCTCCTCGCGCAGGGCGACGATGCTGTGCTCGTAGGCCCGTGCGCCCAACCCGCAGACGACCGGGAAGAAGGCGTAGAAGGCCGCGGTGAGGAGGTCGTTCGTCAACGACTCCCCGGGGCGGCCGGGGAGCAGCGCCTTCAACGGGACGGACAGCACGCCGGCGGCTGTGATGACCGCCGCGCGGTGCCGCGGCTGGAACCTGGCGAGGCTGAACAGTGCGAGGAACACCGGCGTGCGGGCACCGTCCAGGACGAGACCCGTGAGGGTCAGTACCGTGACCGCCAGGGGGGCCTGCCGACGCCACAGGAAGCCTGCCGTCACCACAAGGGCGACCACGAGGCTGGGCACGACGTCGCACAGCAGGCCGGTGGTCGGCTTGAGGGCGTTGTTCACCGACCCGATGCCCACCAGGCCCACGATCAGCAGGTCGGCGCGCGTCCACCGGGACCGGCCGGCCGGCTTCGTGAAGGCGGTGTACCAGCGCTCGAAGGCGTCCGGAGCGATGGAGGGCGTCACGGGGGGCGGTCCTTGATCGAATGCGGCTGATTCGGGCGAAAGATGATGATTCTAGACGTTTTCGTGCTTGATCGCTGCGGACTCCCGACCGCTGCGGCGTCTCGGTGGGCGGAATTCGATCATCGGCAGGGTGCGGTCGGAGCGGGGAAGTATTTCATGGCGACGTCGGATTCGCCATGCACGAATGGCAATGCATTTCACAACTCCGGATGCGTTTCCGACCACCTTCGGCCGTGGCCGGGACGGATGGGCACAGGCATGATCATTGGCGCCCGAGAGATCACCCTTCCGAAGACAGGAATCCCCGTGCCCGCAATTCCCGTCCTGCCCGAGGACATTCCCGCGGAATGGACCGCCCATGAGGCGGTCCTCCGTCGGATCCTGGCCGGCCTCCGGTCCGCCGAGGCGACCGACCTGCCTACCCCTGGCGCGAAGGAGAGCGGAGGCTCTCTCTCCGTCGGTCGGCCCCGCTGACCTCCGTCCGCCTCCGCCGATCCGGCACGACCACTCCGCAGAGAAAGCGCCATGAGCATCCGCCGACTTCGCACCCGCAGCACCGGCCTTGTCCGGGCCGCCGTGACCCTCGCGTCCGGACGCCCGCCCAGGTCCCGACCCGACAGCCGGGCAAGGACATCACCCGATCGCGGCCCGGAGGCGGTGGCACTCCCCGGACTCCCCGGACTCCCCGGACTCCCCGGTGTGCCGGACACCCCGGCAGCCCGGGAGTCCGCCCGGCTCTTCGTCGCCGAGGCCGCCCGGACCGGGCTCGCCGAGGAGGACCCGGCGGTGACCGAGGTGGTGGCCCGCTGCGGGTACCACCCGCTCGCCATCCGGCTGACGGCGGCCCGTTTCCGGGACCGGCCGCTCTGGTCGCTCGGCAGCCTCAGCGCCGAACTGGACGCCACGGCACGGCAGTCGACGGGCACACCCGCCGTGCCCGCTACCGTCCCCGCCGTCGTGGCCGCCGCGTTCCACCTGGCGTACCGCGACCTGGCGCTTCCGCAGCAGCGCCTGCTCAGGAGGATCGGGCTGGTTCCCGGTCCGGACTTCGACGTCCTCGCCGCCTCCGCCCTCGTCGACAGTGATCCGGCCACGGTCGAGGCCCTGCTGGACGGCCTGGTCGGACGCCACCTCGTCGAGAAATCGGCCCACGGACGCTACCGACTGCCCGGGGTGCTGCACGAACCAGCCCGCGTGCTGGCGTTCGGTGACGGCCCCAACACCCGTGCGGCGGCCATCAACCGGTTCCTGGACCACTACCTCGCCTGCGCGACGGCGGCCGACCGCCAGTTGGCCCGCCGCCCCCTCCTCGCGGCCGGACGGCTCGCGCCGGGCGCGGACCGCGCCCCGGACCTGTCCACCCCGGAGCGGGCGATCGCCTGGATGCAGGGCGAGTGCGCCAACCTGCAGGCCGCCGTGGAGTTCGCCATCCGGCACGGCCGCCACGCCCACGCCGTCCACCTGCCGGCCGCGCTGCACGCCTACCTGCGTGGCCGTGGTCACTGGCAGGAGGCCCGCGTCCTGCACCACCTCGCGCTCGACAGCGCCGTCCTCCTCGGCGATCGGCCGGGCCGGGCCGAGACGCTCCTCAACCTGGCCGAGCTGGACGGGCTGACGGGCGAGCAGGCGGCGGCCGAGGAGCGGTACTCCCAGGCACTGGAGCTGTACCGGGGCCTGGCCGACCGCACCGGCGAGGCGTACGCGCTCTCGGGGCTCGGCCTGGTCCAGGAGGCGCAGGGCCGGTACGAGAGCGCGGTGGAGACCCACCAGGCCGCGCTGCACCTCCACCTCGCCGACTGGGACCGCCACGGCCAGATCGCCGCGATGGTCGGACTCGCCCGTGCGCAGCGGACATTGGGGAACCACACGCAGGCCACCCAGAACCTCCAGCCGGCGCTGGAGCTGTCCGAGTTCCTGAACAGCCGCCCCGGCCGGGCCGACGCCAGCCTCGGCCTGGGCGTCGTCGGCGAGCTCACCGGGCAGTACCAGGCCGCCGCCGCCCGGCACTGGGAGGCCGTGAACCTCTATGCCGCGATCGGCGACCGGCTGGGGCAGGCCGACGCCCTGTCGGCACTCGGACGGATGCAGCAGCTGATGGGGCAGTACGCGGCGGCCCTGGGGAGCCACGGGGAGGCGCTGGAGATCCACCGGGTCCTGGGCCACGACGAGGGACGGGCGGACACCCTGCTGCTGCTCGGGGACGCCCATCTCGCGCTCGGCGAAAGCGACCTGGCCACACGGGAGTTCACGACCGCGCTGGAGCTGCACCGCGACGGGGGCCGCCGGCGGGCCGAGCTGGACGCGCTCCTCGGGCTGGCGCGGCTGGACCACGCGGCCGGTCGGTCCGGGGTCGCGGTCGAATGGCTGTCCGGGGTGGTGGCCGGCTACCACGAGCTGGGCGTCCGGCCCGGCGAGGCCCGTGCGCTCGCCGTGCTCGGCGACGCCCAGCGGTCCACCGGCGCCTACGAGCCGGCGCTCCAGAGCCTGTGGCGCGCCCTGAGCCTGTGCCGGGACCTCCAGGACCCGGGCGCGGAGGCGCAGACGCTCAACCTGCTGGGCCGGCTGCTCGCGGAGACGGGCTGGTCGAACCCGCACACCCACTACGCGCAGGCCCGCGACCTCGCCTGCGAACTGCCGCTCCCGTACCAGGAGATGCTCGCGTTGGAGGGCGCCGGGATCGGCCTGTGCGAGGAGGGCTCGGAGGCCGAGGGCGAGATCTGGCTGCGCAGCGCCCTCGGCGTCGCGGACCGGCTCGGGATCCCGGACGCCGAGCGGATCCGCGCCCGCCTCGACGCCCTCACCCGCGGTCCCGTCCTCGTCGCCCGGCCGGAGGCCGCGCCGGAGTCCGTGCCGGACGACCAAGGCTGACCTGCCGGACACAGAACGGCTGCGGTCCCACACCCGGGGTTCGGGTTTGGGACCGCAGCCGTTTCGCGCCCGGCAGATCAGCGCACGTCGCCCATCAGGGACCGGACGGTCCGGCGGCCCAGGTGGATCGCGACGCCGGCGAGGACGGCCAGCGCCGCCTGACCGACGATGGCCGGAGTGCCGTTGAGGTTCACACCGGTCATCGAGAGCAGACCGGCCACGCAGTCACCGGCGGTGACCGCGAGGAACCACACGCCCATCATCTGCGAGCCGTACTTCGCCGGCGCCATCTTCGTGGTCAGGGAAAGGCCCACGGGGGACAGGCACAGCTCGGCGACCGTCTGGACCAGGTAGATCGCGACGAGCCACATCGGGCTCACCTTCTCGTCCGGGCCGGCCACGGCCAGCGGCACGGCGAAGACGAGGAACGAGGCGCCGACCAGGACGAGGGCCAGGCCGAACTTCACGACGGTGCTCGGTTCGCGGTCCCGGCGTGCCAGCCCGAGCCACAGCGCGGCGAAGACCGGGGCCAGGGCCATGACGAACAGCGGGTTGAGGGACTGGAACCAGGTCGACGGGAAGTCGAAGCCCAGCAGCGTGTTCGCGGACTTGCCCTCCGCGAAGGTGGCCAGCGTGGAGCCGCCCTGGTCGTAGATCATCCAGAACACGGCGGCGGCGACGAAGAACCAGATGTAGCCGTTCATCCGGGACTGCTCGGTGTCCGAGAGTTCCTTGTCGCGCTTGATCCGGACCAGCACGCCGACCGGGATCAGCAGACCGGCCAGGGAGAGCGGGAGGAGCGCCCACTCCAGGGTGAACGCGCCGGCCATGACCACGCCCGTGTAGAAGAGCGCGACGACACCCGCGACGGCTGCCGCCGTGGCGAGGAGCTTGGAGCGCTCCTGGGGGCTCAGCGGGTTCGGTACGACGTCGCTCTTCGCACTCAGGTGCCGGGTGCCGAGCAGGAACTGGAGCAGCCCCAGGGCCATGCCCACGCCGGCCAGGGCGAAGCCCAGGTGCCAGTTGAACTCCTGGCCCACGGTGCCGATGACGAAGGGCGCGACGAAGGCGCCGAGGTTGATGCCGACGTAGAACAGCGTGAAGCCGCTGTCCCGGCGCGGGTCCGCCGGTCCGTCGTACAGGTGCCCCACCATCGTGGAGATGTTGGCCTTCAGCATGCCCGAGCCGACGGCGACGAGCGCGAGCCCGGAGAAGAACATCCCCTGCCCGGGGAGGGCGAGCAGGAAGTGGCCCGACATGATCACGACGCCGGCGACGGTGACGGTCTTCCGAGCGCCCCAGATCCGGTCGCCGAGCCAGCCGCCGGGCATGGCCATGAGGTAGACCATCCCGACGTACACCGAGTAGACGGCCGTCGCGGTCGCCATCTTCATGGCGAGGCCACCGCCCTGGCTGCCCGCCGCGGAGTCCGGCCCGCCCGAGATGAGGTAGACGACGAGGAGGGCGCGCATGCCGTAGTAGGAGGACCGCTCCCACATCTCGGTCATGAACAGGGTGGCCAGGCCACGGGGTTGACGGGACGGGGACGTCCCGCTGGCGGTGCCGACCGTCTCGTTGGTCAGGCTTGGTGCCATGGTGGTTCCTTACTGATTGCTGCTCACTGGTCGCGCGTGGGGGCGTTGCACCCCTGCGACGGATCGGGAGCCGGCACGGAGTCCGGCCGCCTGGGCGTCTCGTCCCGGAGGGCCCGGATCGCCCACAGGCCCCTCATTTCTAGGCCGCCACGCGCGGGCCGCGACAGTCGCCGATCGTCCCCGCCCGATGCCCTTTCGATGTGCACCAGGGGCCCACCCGTGCACCAACGTCGACTACCGGCGGGTCGCCTGCACGGCTTCGGGTGGCTGGTTGGGGACGGGTCGAGACCTGTACGCCATCGGTAATCGGTCAATGAACTTTGGATGCCCACTCGCCCTATTTGGTTTGTGGACGCCCCGAGGTTGCTCTGCATAGAGTCGGCCGAAGCAATCGGGATCAGTCGGAATATGGATCCCGACCGTCAGTTCCCATTGGGGGAGAACTTTCATGGCGATGATTCGACGTATTTCATTTGCGGCGGCAGCGGCTGCTGCGGCGATGCTCGGAGTGGCGGGGACGGCGCATGCTGTCGGGAGCAAGTCCTCCGACGGCCTGGGGGAGGCCCCGATTGACCAGCAGACCTGTGGCGCCGGATCGGCGGGCCTCAACGGGGCGAAGGATCCGGTGGGTGAGGCGGACTGGGGCAAGGCCGGGAAGGTCACATCGGGTTTCTTCTACTCGGACAAGCAGCAGGAAAGGCGCACCGATGACATCGTCGCCTGCTTGAAGGACGGCCAGGTCCTGCTCTACCAGAACGAATCCGACGGGAATTTCTCGAAGGTCCACAAGCTGGCGGAGCCCGGCTCGGAGGGGCGCTGGAAGGATGCCGTCTCCATCACTGCGGGCAATTTCACCGGCTCCGGCAGCAATGACCTGTTCGTGCGCTGGCGGGGCGGAGCCGCTTCGCTGTTCAAGAACGTCTCCACCGGTCACAAGCTGAAGGAGGAGATCCAGATCGCCCCGCCCGCGGGTGAGGAGGGGGTCTGGCACAACAACGTCGTCAGCATCACCTCCGGGAAGTTCCACAAGGACGGGGGTCTGGACGATCTCGTGGTCCTCTGGACGGACGGTGAGGTCACCCGTTACGGGCTGACCGCTGCGGGATTCGGCGAGCAGGGTCAGCTTCGGGCGCCCGACAAGAAGTGGAGGGCGACCAGGACCGTCGCCGCCGGGCACCTCGACGGAACCGGCGACAAGAGCATGAGCGACCTGATGGTTCGCTGGAGCGACGGTCGGGTGAGCGTCTACGACTATTCCGTCGAAAAGGGCCTCCACTCCGAGTCGTTCATTCGGCCGGCCGGGGACCACGAATGGGAAGGCGGCCTGATGGCGATCGGTAACTACCATCAGGCCGAGGGGAAGCCGACGAATCTGCGGGACGATCTCCTCCTCCGGTGGCCCAACGGCGGACTTTCCCTGTTCCAGGACACTTCGAGCAAGGGCCTGGGTCGGGAAGTGAAGCTGTCGAAGCCCCGCCCCTGATAGAGATCTCTGGATCTATTCGTGGGACGTGATTTCTGATGCCTGGGGCGGGAACTTCCGGCCCCAGGCATGTCGCCGTGGTCGCTGCCTCGGTCGTCACATCAATATTCGTTCTCCTTGGGATGTCCGCCCTGGCGACCCATGAGCCGATCAAGGTTGCCAAACGATTTGGCGGGATATCCAGCGTGGGGGTGTTCGTCGATGGCGGCAGGGATATCAAGGAGCACAATTGCACGGGTGCTGTGATCGAGAGTCCTGGGGGTGACATCGTCATCACTGCCGCCCATTGTGGCGTTCAGGCCGGCAAAACGCGGTTCATTCCGGGATATGACGGGGCCGAGGGGAGTTCCGGGCAGCCTTTTGGTATTTGGGATGTGGAGAGGACCTGGACCGATCCGCGTTTCTCCCGCACCCCGGAGGGTGAGGAGTTCGACTTCATGTTCGTGCGGCTGAGGCCGAACTCGGCAGGTACCCCGATCGCTTCGGTGACGGGAGCCAACTCCCTGCGGAGGGGCTCGTGGCATCACGACGGCCCTGTCACCGTCATCGGATACCCCTGGCGCCGGAAGAATCCGGCCGACTTGCCCGTCAGGTGCACTGCGGGCACGGGCACGCTCCCTGGAGGCCGGTACCTGCGCATGAGCTGCGACGGCTACGCCAGCGGGGTCTCCGGAGGGCCGTGGCTGTCGAATTTCGACGGCATGACCGGCGAGGTCATAGGAGTGACCGGGGGGAAGGGCGGGGGAGGGCCGGTGGACTGGATAACCTACAGTCCGGTCTTCGGCGAGGCGCTCACGGAACTCTACGTCGAGGCGACCCATGGCCGGCAGTGAACCTTCCGCCAACCCGACCCTCCATGCCGTCGGGCCGCGCCGCGGATCTGCCCGTCCGGCGCTGGGCCTGCGGCAGTGGGACGGCGCGACGGCCCTCCTGATCGCCGGTGCGGTGCTCTACAGCGCGTGGCCGCTCGAAAACCTCGTGGTCACGGGTCTTCCTCCTGGCCGCTCCTTCATCTCGGAACTCGCCGCAGAAGGCCAGCCGACCCGATCCCTGTTCGCCGCGTGCGACGCCGCAGCGGGTGCGCTCATCGCGTACGGCTGCATCGCCAGACTGTTTTCCTCCGCCCAACAGGCCTGCTGGGCACGGACCTTCCTCTGGCTGACGCTCCTCGGCGCCGGTGTCATGACGAGTGTGTGCGCGGTCCTGTCCCCCATGGAGTGCTCCCCTTCCTTGGAGGAGGGGTGTGAAACCTTGGGCTTCAACGGCCTCCTGCCCTCGCAAGCCCTGACACACGTTGCCCTGAGCACCTTGGTGGAGGCCGCCCTCCTCGCGGCCATGTGGATTGCGCACCGCCTCGCGCCCACCACGTACCGCTTTCGTCGGGGCCTCCCCAGGGAGTCGTTCCTGGGCGTTCTGAGCTGCTGCCTGCTGCTCGTCGACATCGCGCTGTCGGCGTACGAGAGCAGTCTGCACGGGCTCGTCCAGCGTGCGCACGTGGCAATCGTGGCCGCATGGCTCATCAGCCTGGCCTGGAGCATCAGGCGTCAGGCGGTCGAACCCGCCTCTCGCTGACATGGACACCGGCCCGGCCTGGGCATGAATCACTGGAACCCAAGGAACGACCTTGAAGAAAGCCCTGTACCTGACTCCCCTGCTGATCCTCGCCGCCTACTGCGCGAGCAGCGCCCCCGTCGCGACACTCGATGGCTCGGTCCCGACAGCGCCACCGGACGAGCGTCGGCAACGGACCCTGGCCTGCGGGACCACGATCGCCCCGCCGCGTGCGGAGTCCCTCGCCGGCGACCACGTGTACCTCACCCTCCCCCGCGCCGAACTCGATGGCACCGGGATCGCCGTCACCTACCGGATCACGGCCAAGGACCCCGCGGAGATGTTGACGCTGCCGTTCATCGGAGTCCCACCGACCGCTCTCCTCCTCAAGGACGGGAAGATCGTCGCGACGCAGGCGCCCCACCGCGGCGACGGTCCCACTGCCACCGTCGCCTTGGGTTATCGCGTCGGAGAGGAGCCCTACGAGGAGCACCTGACCATCGACCGGGCGTGCCCCGGTACGAGCTTCAAGGACGTGGCCACGGATCCCGGCCGGTACCGGGTCGTCACCGTCATGTCCGTCCAGGGCGCGGGCATGCCCGAGGACATGAAGACGGCTCCCCTCGTCCAGGCCTCCGCCGCACTGGGCGTAACGGCATGACGGCCTCGACAGAGGTTGCCGGCCAGTAGTTGACGGGGGTGGGGCGTCCCGCTGGCGGTGCCGACCGTCGGGGTGGTCAAGCCTGATGTCATGGTGGTTCCTTACTGATTGCTGCTCACTGGTCGCGGGTGGGGGTGTCACAGGATGGACATCTCCTTCTGGCACCTCGCCTGGCTGAACGCGCCGCTCTTCCTCGACGTCCCGCGCGCCCTTGCGAGAATCGCCGTCGACACCGACCCCCGACCGAACGGCTGACCACGCCATGCCGCTGAACCCCCTCCCGCCCACCGCCCTTCGGGCCGACGGCATCGAGCTCCTGGAACTGCAGCTCGCCGACTGGCCGTTGGAGCAGCAGCTGTCCCGCGTGCCCGACGTGGTCCGCTGGACCTTCTACCGGGCCGACATGACCGAACAGCAGGCCCGCGAACGCATCGAGCTCGGGCACGCCCGCAGCCGCGACGGCGTCAGCCGCCGCTATGCCGTCCGCCTCGACGGCCAGTCCGTGGGCACGGCGGGCATCATCGTCACGCGCGAGCATCCGGAGGTCTTCTACGCCCTCCTTCCGGACGGCCGGGGCCGGGGGGCTGCGACGGCGGCCGTCCGTGCGCTGAGTGACTGGGCCCTGGACGCCGGGGCGGATCAGGTCGTCATCTGGACGGGCGAGGGGAACGCGGCCAGTGAGGCGGTGGCCCGACGTGCCGGGTTCCTCTTCGCGGGTACCGAGGTCGACCTCGACCACGGTGAACCGGAGACGCTTCTGAAGTGGGTCCGGCGTGGTGGTGTGCCGCGGTGAGATGGGTTACCGGCCAGTAGTTTGGCTGATCATCGTCTCGTCTGAGGCGGCGTCAGATCGTTAGGCTCCCTGCGATCGGATGTTGTGAGCAGTAGGGAGAACAGCGTGATGGCACGACCCCACCGCAGTGGCGGACACCGGGCGGTGAGCGTCGCGCTCGTCGTGGCGCTCGGGCTGGGGGCGGGGGCCGCGGTGGCGCCGGCCGCCGTCGCGGCGCCCGCGTCCGCCGCGTCCGCGTCGGCGCTCGGCGGGTTCCGGCTGGCGAGCATCACCGCCTCGGACGGGGTCGTGCTGAAGGCCGACGTGTTCACCCCGCCGGCCGGGACACCGGGGGCGGACGCGCAGGGGCGGTACCCGGTCGTGGTGCAGCCGGCGAGCTGGGGGCAGAACGACCTGGAGTACGTCGCCCAGGGGCACAAGTTCGCCGCCGCCGGGTACGTCGTCGTGACGTACACCGTGCGCGGGTTCTGGGGATCGGGCGGGCAGGTGGACGTCGCCGGGCCCAAGGACGTCGCCGACATCTCGACGGTGATCGACTGGGCCCTCGCCAACACCTCCGCCGACCCCGGCCGGGTCGGCATGATCGGGCTCTCCCTCGGCGGCGGACTCACCCTCCTCGGCGCCGCGTTCGACCCGCGGATCAAGGCCGTCGCCTCGCTGAGCGGCTGGGCCGACCTGACCGACGCGCTCTACAGCGGGCAGACCCGGCACACCGCCGCCGCCACCCGCCTGGAGAACATCGAGCACCTGACCGGCCGCAAGAGCCCGGAGTTCGCGACCGCCCTGGACGACCTGTTCGGCGACCACGACCTGCCCGACGTGATCAAGTGGGCGGGCGTCCGCTCCCCGGCCACCTACCTGGACCGCATCAACGCCAACGGCGCCGCGATCTACCTCGCCAACGGCTGGAACGACAGCTTCTTCAACCCCGGCCAGATGGCCGACTTCTACCAGCGGCTGACCGTCCCCAAGCGCCTCGAACTGCGCCCGGGCGACCACGCGAGCCAGGAGTTCACCGGTCTGCTCGGCTTCTCCAACGCCACCTGGGACAACGCCCGAGGCTGGCTCGACCACTATCTGATGGGCGCAGCGGGCTCGCAGGGGCCCCAGGGCGTGGACCTGGAGGTGCGCCCGGGCGGCGCGCACGAGGCGTACCCGGACTGGAGTTCCGTCAGCTCCCGCACCGAGCGGCTGAGCCTCGACGGCAGCGCCACCGTGCGCGGCGACGAGTCCTCGGGCGCGAGCGGCGGCGTCGTCCTGCTCTCCGGCATGATCGACCAGTGGCTGCACCAGCCGCCGACCGTCGTCGTGCCGTTCCTGGACCGCTCGGCGGCCGCCGTCCGCCAGTCGGAGCCGTACGGGCAGGGCCTGCGGGTGCGCGGCGCGGTCCGCGTGCACACCACCGTCACCAGCTCGGCGCCGCAGGGCACGGCCGTCGCGTACCTGTACGACGTGGACGCGCTCGGTGTCGGCCGCCTCGTCGCGCACGCCCCGCAGAGCTGGGCCGGACGCCCGGCCGGGCAGGCCTTCCCGCTCGACGTCACGCTGTTCCCCACCGCCTACGACGTCCCGGCCGGCCACCGCCTCGCGCTCGTGCTCGGCACCCGGGACGACCTGTACGGCGGCGAGACGCCCGAGGGCAGCACGGTGACCTTCGGCCCGGCGGACGTCTCCGTCCCGGTCCGCTAGGGCCACGGCACTAGGTTCTGTACGGCGGATCTTGTGACCGTCGCATGATCGGCTCGTTGTACTGGTCATGGGGCGGGGAGATCTGAGCAAGGACGAGTGGGACCG
>NZ_JBHVPD010000032.1:0-85969 GCF_042887525.1 Kitasatospora sp. NPDC057936 | reverse complement strand
CGCCTCCTCGTCGGGAGGCGGGCCCGTTCGCGCGTCCGTGATCGCTACCGCTCCACCGCGAGCAGCGAGGTCAGCCGCCCGGCCAGCAGGTCCCAGCGCCAGGAGCGCTCCACCCAGCGCCGTCCGGCCTCGCCCATCCGCCGCCGCAGCTCCTCGTCGTGCAGCAGCCGGACGATCCGCTCGGCCGCCGCCGACGCCGAGCCGCCCGGCACGACGTACCCGGTCTCGCCCTCCAGCACCGCGTCCGGCGCGCCGCCGGAGTCGCCGGCCACGACGGGCAGACCGGTCGCCGAGGCCTCCAGGTACACGATGCCGAGGCCCTCGACGTCGAGCCCGCCGCGCCGCGTCCGGCAGGGCATCGCGAAGACGTCCCCGGCGCCGTAGTGGGCGGGCAGCTCCTCCCACGGCACGGAGCCGGTGAAGCGCACCGAGGCGCGCACGCCCCTGGCGTCGGCCAGCTTCTCCAGGTCCGCCCGGTACGGGCCGCCGCCGACGATCAGCAGCACCGCGTCCGGCACGTCGGCGAGGATCTGCGGCATCGCCTCGATCAGGGTGTCCTGGCCCTTGCGCGGCACCAGGCGCGAGACGCACACCACCACCGGCCGGTCCGCCAGCCCCAGCCGGCGGCGCACCTCGGCGCCCCCGGAGGCCGGGTGGAAGGTCGTCTCGTCCACGCCCGGCGGCAGCTGCACCATCCGGCCGGCGGCCTCCGGTCCCACCGCGCCCGCGATCCGGGAGCGGGTGTACTCACCCAGGTACGTCAGCACGTCGGTGCCCGCGCCGATCCGGCGCAGCAACTGCCGGGCGGCCGGCAGCTGGGCCCAGGCGGCTTCGTGCCCGTGCGTCATGCCCAGCAGCCGCCCGGCCCCGGCCCGGCGCAGCGCGGGCGCCATCAGGCCGAGCGGCGCGGCGGCGCCGAACCAGACCGAGTCGCACTTCTCCGCGCGGAGGATCTCGGCGGCCCGCCGGGTGACCCGCGGTGTGGGAACCATCACCTTCGTCCGGTCCCGGATCACCGGGAACGGCTGCTCGGCGTCGAAGCGCGCGACCTCGGTGCCGTCGCGCCAGGTCGAGGCGTAGACCACGATGCTCCCGGCGGGCTGACGGACGGCCATGTTGTGCACGAAGGCCTGGATGCCGCCGGGTCGCGGCGGGAAGTCGTTGGTGACGATCAAGGTTCTGTGCATCAGGCCACGGCTCGCTCGGTCGGGGGGTGCTCGGTGTACCGCTGGGTGATCCGTACGATAGGTCAACACCATGACCCGCCGGGAACGGAAGCACGCACGGCAACCGTTCCACCCCCGGGTCAGTCCTAGTACCTGAGCCGCTGAGGACGGCGGCCCGGGCGTCCGTCGCGCGACGCCTCCGGTGGGGACGTCCGAGACGAACGAGGGAGCGCTGTGGAGTTGGCCCCGGCCATCGAGACCGGTACTTCCCGTGCCCGCACGGGCCGCCCGCTCGGGGCGCTCGCGGCACTCGTCGCCACCTGGGCGGGCACCCGGACGCTGCTGCTGCTGTTCGTGACCGGCGTGCTGCGCTCGCCGGGCGGCGACGTCACCGCGGACGTCTGGATGATCTACCACGCCTGGTACGGCGTCCTGCAGACCGGCACCTTCCCGTTCGACGACGTCACCTGGCAGTACCCGCCCGGCGCCGCCCTGGTGATCCTGCTGCCCGGCCTGCTGCCGTGGTCGTACGTGGTCTCGTTCTGGGTGATCTGCGGGGTCGCCGACGCCCTCGTGATGGCCCTGCTGGTCCGCACCGGCCTGCGCCGGGGCCGGGCGCTGACCGGCGCCTGGCTGTGGGTGGTGGCCGTGCCGCTGCTCGGCCCGATGATCTACAACCGCTTCGACATCATCGTCACCGCGAGCGCGGTGGCCGGCCTGCTGGCGCTGATCCGCCGCCCGGCCGTCGGCGGGATGCTGCTGGGCCTCGGCGGGATCGTCAAGATCTGGCCGCTGCTCGGCCTGATCGGCACCCCCTCCGGCCGCCGCACCGGCCGTTCCTGGACGCTCGCGGCGGCCACCGCCGTCTCGCTGGGCTTCCTGCTGGCCGCCGGGATGAACGGCGCCTTCGGCTTCCTGGCGTTCCAGAAGGACCGCGGCGTCGAGGTCGAGTCGCTCGGCGCGCTGCCGCTGCACTACGCGCGGATCGCGGGCGGCTGGGACGGCCGGGTGACGATGAACTACGGCTCGGCCGAGATGCTCGGGCCCTGGGTCGGCGTCGTCGGCAAGGTCATGATGGCCGGCACCGTGCTGGGCTTCGCGTGGCTGCTGCTGTGGCGCTACACCGCCAAGCGCCGCAACGCGGCCACGATGTACGACGCGGCGCTGACCGCGCTGCTGATCTTCACCGTCACCAGCCGGGTGATCAGTCCGCAGTACCTGGTCTGGCTGATCGGCGTCGCGGCGGTCTGCCTGACGGTCCGCGGCAGCAGCCAGCGGCCGGTGGCACTGCTGATCCTGCTCGCGGCGCCGCTCACGCTGCTCGAATTCCCGCTGATGTTCACCCAGGTCCTCGCGAGCGACCCGGCGGCCATCGCCGTCCTGTCGGCGCGCAACCTGCTCCTGCTGGCGGCGACGGTCCTGTCCTGCGTCCGCCTCTGGCGCTCCACGCGGGGCACGGACCGGCTGCCGCCGACCGTCGTGCTGACGCAGCCGGAGCCCGTCCCGGCCGGCTCCTACCCGGTCCGCCCGGGCATCGCCTACGAGCAGGACCTGCTCGACGGGATCGACCGGCCCAACACCCCGGCCGGGCGTTAGCCGCCCTAGGCGTTGAGAGCGGCCACCTCGGCCACCCACAGCCGCGTGAACTCGTCCTTCCCGAGGCCCAGTTCGGCCCGGAACAGCCGGTCCATCCGCTGGTCGCGGTCCTCCCCCGCGCCGTCCGCCGCGCCCACCGCGCGGTAGAACGCGACCAGGCGGGCGGTGCCGAAGCGGGCGGCGATCAGCCGACAGGCGAGCCAGGCCTGCTCGTAGGCCTGGGCGATGCCGGTGGTGCCCGCGGCGAAGTCGCGGTCGGCGGGCAGGGCCGTGGGCACCCTTCCGGCGGCCACGTCCCGGGCCAGCTCGGGGGCGATCTGGCGGGGCGTGCGGCCGGAGTCGCGGTAGGCCGTCCAGTCGGCGACGCCCTCGGAGAGCCACAGCGGCGTCCAGGCCCGGGTGTCGGCCCGGGTCGCGACGTGGGTGGTCTCGTGGGTGACGACCACCTGGCGGCCGAAGTCGCTGAGCCGCCCGAACGCCTCGGGGTTGATCAGCACCCGGTCGGCCGGGGTGTGCGAGGGCGCGCCGGGGGCGGCCACGGTGACCGCCGCCATGCCCGTCCAGCCGGCCGGATCGGCCTCCAGCAGGCGGGCGAACTGCGGCTCGGTGGCGGGCAGTTCCAGCAGCAGTCGGCCCGCCCAGCCGGTGCCCCAGACCGCGCTCACCGCGGGGACGGCGCGGTCGCCGATCGCGACCGGCCCGGCCGGGTCCGGTCCGGCGGCGAGGCCGAGCACCAGGCACTGCGCGCCGCGCGCGGACCGTCCCGTCCCGAAGTCCCAGAGCGCCGGCGGCCCGCTCGCGGCGTCCTCGCGCTCGACCCGCCAGCCGTCGGCCCGCGTCAGCGTGAGGCGGCGGGGGTAGACGGCGGGGTACTCGTCGTAGCCGGCGACCCGGACGTCCAGGTCGGCCGTGACGGTCAGCCGGCCGGGGTCCGTGCCCGGGGAGACGACGAGGTTGCGGTAGCCGGCGGTCAGCGGCAGTCCGGTGGTGGCCGACAGCTCGCGCGCGCGTTCGTCCAGCACCGCCGCCACCTCGGTCCGCTCGTCCGCCCCGCCGAGCCCCCGGCCGGCCACCGCGGGGGCGACGGGCGGCAGCGACAGCTGGGTCAGCCCTCCGGCGGCGAGCAGCAGGGCGCCTCGCCGGGACAGCACGCAGGGCCGTATCGCGTCCGGTCCGGACGGGGTCGGGCTCAGAGCCGGACCACCCCCGCGACGGGCATCGCATTGACGCTCTCGTACCGGACCCTGGCCCCCGGGTACGGGGCGTGCACGATCACCCCGCCGCCGGCGTACATGCCGACGTGGTGCATGTCCCGGTAGAAGATCACCAGGTCTCCCGGTCGCGCTTCGGACAGGCTCACCCGCTGGCCGGCGTAGGCCTGGGCCTGCGAGGTGCGCGGCAGGCTCACTCCCGCCTGCCGCCAGCTGTAGTACATCAGACCGGAACAGTCGAACGCGCGGGGGCCGGTGGACCCGTACACGTACGGCGACCCGATCATCCGCACCGCCGCCGCGAGCGCCGCCGCCCCACGCTCGGAGGCGGGCGGGGTGGTGCCGAGGTCCAGCCGGTCGGTGCCGCGGGTGGCGCGCTGCTCGGCCTCCTGGGCGTCCTGCGCGGCCATCCGGGAGCGCTCGGCGGCGCCCAGGCTGTTGAGCAGCCGCTGGGCCTTGGCCAGCCGCTGCTGGATCTCCTGCTTGCTGTCGGCGAGCGTCCGGCGGGCCTGGTCCAGCTCGGCGAGCTTGGCGGCGGTCTCGGTGCGGCGCTGGTCGAGCCCGCGCTGACGGGTCACCAGCTCGTGCAGCGTCTCGTTCTGCCGCTCGGTCGCCTGGTCGAGGGTCCGGGCGCGGGCGAGGTAGCCCTCCGGGTCGGTGGCGAGCATCAGCTGGACGGTCTGCGCCATGCCGCCGGAGCGGTACTCGGCGCCGGCCACGGTGGCGAGGTCGCCGCGCAGCTGGTTCAGCTGGTCCTGGGCGGCGGCGATCTCGCCCTGGAGGACGGTGGTCTCGCCCTGGAGCCGCTGCTGGGCCTCCTGCGCGGCGTTGTACTTCTCCGACGCCTGTTCGGCCTCGTTGTACAGCTGCTCGACCTGCGCCTTGACGTCCTTGCGGCTGGGCGCGTCCGGGGAGCCGGGGGCGGCCTGGGCGCTGCCGCCCGTCGTGACGCCCAGGGCGGTGGTGGCGGCCGCGGTCAGCACCAGCGCACGGGCGAGCAGTTGGGAACGGCGGTGCACGGGCATGGCGGCGGCTGCTCCAATCCTGCGGACCGGTCCCGCCGCCGCACCCAAGCGGGCGGTCCTGGAGCGGGAGTCCGGTGGCAGACGTTAGCGAGTCCGGGCAACCGAGTCCAAACCCCTCCCAACCCGAATATTTGACCCTGAATCGGACATCAGTCCGAGGAAAGGAAACGCCGCAGGCCCGGACCTCCGGGGAGGAGGGCCGGGCCTGCGGGAAGCCGAGCGGGGAATCAGACCCGCACGATGGACGAGAGCGGCATGTTGGTGACCGCCTCGTAGCGGACGCTCGCACCCGGCTTGGGCGCGTGCAGCACCTGGCCGTTGCCGGCGTAGATGCCGACGTGGTGGGCGTCGTTGAAGAAGATCAGCAGGTCGCCGGGCTGGGCCTGGGAGAGGTCCGTGCCGATCCGGGTCCCGGCGCCGGCCTGCTCCTGCGAGGTACGCGGCAGCGAGACGCCGGCCTGGTCGAAGGCCCAGACCATCAGGCCCGAGCAGTCGAAGGAGTTCGGGCCGGTGGCGGCCCAGACGTACGGGCTGCCGATCTTGGTGGCGGCGTAGGACAGCGCGGCGGCACCGCGCGAGCTGCCCGCCGCCGGCGGCTTGGCGACCGGCGAGGACGACGGGGCCGAGCCGAGGTCGGTGCGGCTGCTGTCGCGGGAGGCGCGGTCGGCGGCGGCCTGCTGGGCCTTCGCGGCGTCGGCCTTGGCCTTGGCATCGGCGGCGGCCTTGTCCTCGGCCGCCTTGATGGCCTGGCGCTCCTGCTCGGACAGGGTGTTGAAGAGGTTCTGGGCGGCCGTCAGCTTCCCCTGGATCTGCTCCTTGGACGCCTTCAGCTGCTGGGTGGTCGCGTCCAGCTCGGCGAGCTTGCCCTGGGCCTCGGTGCGGTCCTGGTCCAGCTTGCGCTGCTGGTCCTGGAGCTCCTTCAGCTGACCCTTCTGGGTGCTGCCGGCCTGGTTCAGGGCGTCGGCCTGGCTGAGGAAGTTGTCCGGCTTGGACGAGAACATCAGCTGGACGGTCGGGGATATGCCCCCGTTGCGGTACTGCTCGCCGGCGATCTGGGCGAGGCCGCCCTGGAGGTCGGTCACCTGCTCCTGCTGGCGGGCCACCTGGTCCTGCAGGCCGCTGACCTGCTTCTGCAGCTCCTGCTGCTTGGCCTGGGCGGCGTTGTACTGCTCGGTCGCCACCTCGGCCTGCTCGTTGAGCTGGTCGACCTGCTCCTTGACCTGGTCCTTGGTCGGCGCGGGGTCGGCGTGGGCGCCGGACTGCGCGGAGAGGGCGACGGCTGCCGCGGCAACTCCGGTCAGGAAGGAAACTCGGGCACGGCCGGCGGGCTTGGGACGACGATGGGACGCCACGAAGGCGGACTCCTTCTTCCTACGTCCGCCTACCGGGTGAGCTGACGGGTTCGGGCCGGAAGCATGCCCTACGACGCCTCACGGCCGTTCCACCGGCCGACCTGGCGCCGATTCACCCCGGAGGAACGTGGTTCCCCGGCTCCGCTCCACAGCGCCCCCTGTCACTGGGCTCCCCTGTCGGACGGTCGCTTCGACCCGTCCCGCTGCTTCACGAACTCGGCGGGAACCACCGCCGCCACCCTGGCTGGGCGATCGACAGTGCGGTGGTCCGGGTCACGACCCTAGTAACTGAACCGTGATCGGTTCAAATCCTTGTCAGAAAAAAGGCGGAAGAATAACCAAGTTCTTTTGTGAAGATGACAGAAGGTGATCGCAGCAGCACGCAAGGCTGATCACTTGTCACGCGAACGCGGCGAAACGCAGGGAAACGCGCTCAAGCGAACGCGCCACCCCTGCTCGGGAGGTGGCGCGGATCACAGGGCCGTCGCGCCGGCCCGCGGCGTGTCGGGGGGTCAGACCCGGCGGATGGTGTTGATCGGCATCGCGTCGGCCTTCATCACCTTGACGACGTCGCCGGTGTGCGGCGCGTGCACCACCATGCCGTTGCCGATGTACATCGCGACGTGGTGCATGTCGGGACCGTAGATCACCAGGTCGCCGGGCTGCGCCTGGTCCAGCGAGGGCACCCGGGTGCCGTAGTGGCCCTGCTCCTGCGAGGTGCGCGGCAGCGAGACGCCGGCCTGGCCGTACGACCAGAGCATCAGGCCCGAGCAGTCGAAGGTGCTGGAGCCGACGGCACCCCACACGTACGGCGAGCCCTGCTTGCTCATCGCCTTGGCCACGGCCACGGCCGCGTAGCCGCTGGCCGGCGGCAGGCTGCTCAGGTCGACCCGGTCGGTGCCGCGCGAGGCGCGGTCGTCCTGGGCCTGCTGGGCCTTCAGCGCGGCGCGCTCGGAGGCGCTGAGCGAGTTGAGGAGGTCCTGGGCCTGCTTGAGCTTGGCGTTGACGTCCGCCTTGGACTGGTTCAGGTCCTTGGTGGTGGAGTCCAGGGAGGCCAGCACCGCGGCGGCCTCGGCCTTCTCCTGGTCCAGGCGGCGCTGCTGGTCCAGCAGGCCCTTGAGCGCGTCGGTCTCGGTGGCGGTGGCCTGCTGCACGCTGGAGGCCTTGGCCAGGTAGTTGTTCGGGTCGGAGGAGAGCATCAGCTGGACGGACGGGTCGATGCCGCCGGTGCGGTACTGCTCGCCCGCCACGCCGGCGAGGCCGGTCTGAAGCTGGGTCATCTGCTCCTGGCCGCGGGCCACCTGGTCCTGGAGCTGGTCGGCCTGCTTGCGCAGCTGGTCGGCCCGCTCCTTGGCGCCGTTGTACTTCTCGGCGGCCTGCTCCTGCTCCTGCTGCAGCTCGTCGATCTGCGCCTTGACATCCGTCTTGTTCGGCTGCGGCGCGGCGTGCGCGGCCACCTGGGCGGAGAGCGCGACCGCGGTCGCAGCAGCAGCGGTGAGCACGGAGACCCGCGCGCGGCTCGGCTGCTTGGGACGGCGGTGGGAGGCCAAGGGACCTGCTCCTTCTTCCATGGACTCACCGGTTCGGGTGAGAAATCCGGAAAATAGGTTTGACGCCAGACCCTAGTGAACATCCAGGCATTGCGCCACTCCCCCAAAGGCGTGAACTCCGAGCCCCCACGCCGCTTCACCGAATCCGCACATCACCGCAAACCGGACGCTGAGCGGCCGTCATCCCCATCGGCACGGAATCAGGGCCGCGCCAGCCGGTTCAGCAGCAGAACCGAGGCGACCGGGCGCGCGCCGGCCTTCCGCACGCCCTCCGCGACCTCCCGGTCGGCGGAGACCACCACGACCGGACGGCCCTGCGGCTCGGCCCGCACCAGGCGTCTGATCAGCTCGTCCGCCGTCTCGCCGGTCCGGCTGAAGCGCACCCGGACCCCGCGCGGCGGTGCCATGATCACCGGCACGTCCAGGTCCTGCCCGTCGAACACGCACGTGACCTCCGCCTGCGTGCGCTGGGCCAGCATCGCCAGCCCGCCCAGCAGCCGCAGCCGCTGCTGCTCCAGCGGCAGCGTCGGATAGCCGGTCTTCGTCACGTTGTAGCCGTCCACCACCAGGTGCACCTGCGGGATCGCCAGCAGCTGGTCCAGCAGGGCCGGATCGTCCTCCGCGAGCCCGCGCCGGGCCACGTCGTGCGGCGAGGCCGAACCCGGCACCACCGCCTCCACCAGGTCCGCCGGGCGGATCTGCGACACCGGCAGCGCCAGCTCGCGCTGCAGCCCCTGCGCCGACTGCAGCACGGTGTCAAGCAGCAGCCGCAGCCGCATGTCCTCCACGCTGCGCCCCTCGCGGGCCGAACGGCGGCCCTGCTCGGCGGCGGTCTCCAGCTCGCCGACGCGGTGCCGCAGCCGCCGCGCCTCGCTCTCGGCCGCACTGCGCTCGGTCGCCGCCTGCGCGCGCAGCGCCTCCAGCTCACCGGCCAGCCGACGGGTCTCGGCCTGCGCCCGGCGGGTGTCGCTCTCCAGCGAACGCACCTTCTTGCGCAGCGAGTCGGCCTCCCGCCGGACGTCCTCGGACTCGGCCCGCTGCCGGTCCAGGTCCGCGCGCGCCCCGGCCCGCACCTCGGCCAGCTCGGCCTGCAGCTTCTCCACCAGCCGGGCCGCCTCCGCGGCCGCGCCCTCGGCGCCGGCCCGCTCGGCCTCCTCGCCGGCCTCGGCGACCAGCCGGCTCCAGCCCGCCGACCGCACCAGGTAGGCGGCGGCCGCGACGTCCATCGGATCGGCGGCGCCGGGGACGCTGCCCGACTCCAGCGCCTTCACCAGGTCCGGCTGGCCCAGCCGCAGCCGCTCCGCTATCCGCAGCCGGAAGGCCGGCTCCGACTCCAGCGCCGCCGCGATCGCCGTGGCCGCGTACTTGGCCCGCCGGGCCGGGGTGAACTTGGCGTACTGACGCAGGCTCTGCGGCAGCTCGCCGGGCGGCAGTCCGCCGAGCGCGTCCGCGGCCAGGCCGACCACGCGCCGGCGCACGCCCTCCGGCAGCGGCCGGTCGAGCTTCTCGGCGGGACGGCCTGCTCCCGGGTCCGCGGCGGTTCCGGACGCGGCGGCACCGTCGGCGGCCCCCGCCGCCCCGGCGGCCGGCTCCGCAGCGGGCTGCCCCTGCGGTCCGGCGGGCTCCCTCGCTGCGTCCACCACGTCCTCGGCTCCGATCCTGGTCCAACGGGTGCGGCCCCGCGGCCGCCGTCCCTGTCGTCACGCTCCGTGCGTTCTGTCTGTATTGTCCCGTGCGGCGGACGGCCGTGCCGTGCACCGTCCACCGCACCGGCGGGGCATCAACCCTGCTCGGCCTCGACCGCCGCGTCGTCCGCGCCCGGGCGGGCGACCAGCTCGACCTGGTCCACCGCGTTGCACCAGCGGCAGCGCACCGTCTCGACCGTCTCGCTCAGGACTTCGGTCTCCTCGACCTTGGACTCGCCGGCCAGGTCGAAGTGCAGGAACTCGGTGACCCGCGCGGAGCGGGTCACGTCGAAGCGGGTGAGGTTGCCGCACAGGGTGCAGCGCCAACGCGTCTCGGCGGTCAGAGCGGGGACGGTCATCGGGGGTCCTCTCGGGTGGTCCCTGGGTGGGCTAGGCGCTCCCCCCGGAGCCCCGGCATCGGCGGCGGGAGGCGGGAATGCCCGCCCCAAGCCTATTGCCTGGGGCAACCATCACGGCCACCGGTTCGGGCGATCGGGACGGCTAGTCCACCTGCCGTACAGCGCGGTGTCACGGAGGGCCCGCGGAGGGATGCTTGGCCGCATGGCGCTCGCGGCCCCCGGCCACACCGACGCGCGGGACGGCGGCCCCGCGGTGCCCGCCCCGGCGGTCACCTACGCCCTGATCGCGCTCAACACCCTGGTCTTCCTGTTCGGGCCGGCCGCCGGACTCAACCCCCTCTACGGCACCGGGCAGGCCCGGCTCTGCGCCGAGCAGCGGTACGAGCAGCGCTGGGGCGCCGTCCCCGCCGAACTGCTGGCCGGGCGCCCGCTGACGGCCGAACAGCTCGCCGAGGCCCCGGACCCGGCCCCCGGCTGCCCGGCCGCTCCCACGCCGGGCAAGCGCCCGGCCGTCTCCGTCCTCACCGGCCTCTTCCTGCACGCCGGCTGGCTGCACCTGGCCGGCAACCTGCTCTTCCTCCACGTCTTCGGCCCCACCGTCGAACGGCGGGTCGGCCGGGCCCGCTTCCTCCTCTTCTACCTGGCCGCCGGGAGCCTCGCGACGTACGGCTTCGCCCTCGCCGAGGCGCACTCGGCGGACTCCACCCGCGTCCTGATCGGAGCCTCCGGCGCGATCTCCGCCGTCCTGGGCGCCTACCTGCGCTTCCACCCGCGCTCCCGGGTGACGACGCTCGTCCCGCTGCTGCTCTTCCTGCCGCTGCGGTTCCCGGCCTGGCTGGTGCTGGGCCTCTGGTTCGCCCTGCAGTGGTGGTCGGTGCACTCGGCCGGGCCCGGGGTCGCCTACCTGGTCCACGTGATCGGCTTCTGCGCCGGCTTCCTCTACGCCTGCACCGTCGTCGGTCACCCCCCGAGACGACCCGGCTGAGGCCCGATACGCTGGCGCCACCCCACGAAGGAGCCGGAACAGTGATCACCGCCATCGTCCTGATCAAGACCAGTGTCGACCGCATCCCGGAGATCGCCGAGGCCATCGCCGCCATCGAGGGCGTCAGCGAGGTGTACTCGGTGACCGGCGGCTACGACCTGGTCGCGATGGTGCGGGTGCGCAAGCACGACGACCTGGCCGACGTCATCCCGGGCCGGCTGAACAAGGTCCCGGGCGTCGCCCACACCGAGACCCAGATCGCCTTCCGCACCTACTCCCAGCACGACCTGGAGGCCGCGTTCGCGCTCGGCCTGGACGAGTAGTCCTCAGTCCTCAGTCCTCACGGCGAGTGTCGGCGACGCAACGGCCGCCCTCGTTCCGGTAGTTCCACGCCGCGCCGTCCGTGACCAGCTCGCGGACGGCGGTCAGGAAGCGGTCGACGTGCTCGTCCGGGGTCCCGGCGCCGAAGCTGACCCGGATGGCGTTCAGGCTGCGCTCGCCCGGCAGCGACGGCTCCGGCGCGCCGCACTCGGACGGCGCCACGTCCTCGTCGCCGAGCAGCGTGCGCACCAGCGGGTGCGCGCAGAACAGCCCGTCGCGCACGCCGATGCCGTACTCGGCGGAGAGCGCGGCCGAGAAGTGCGAGCTGTTCCAGCCCCGGACGACGAAAGACAGCACGCCCACCCGCGCCGAGTCGGAGCCGAACAGGCTCAGCACCTTGACCTGCGGGATCTCCGCCAGCCCGGCCGTGAGCCGGGCGATCAGCGCCTGCTCGCGGGCCTCCAGCGCGTCGAAGCCGGCCTCGCTCAGCGCCCGGCAGGCGGACGCGATGGCGTAGGCGCCGATGACGTTCGGCGAGCCGGCCTCGTGCCGGGCCGGGCCGGTGTGCCACTGGACGGCCACCGAGCCGTCGGCCTCCCGGGCCACCGTCCGAGTCGCACCGCCGCCGGCCAGGTACGGCTCGGCCGCGTCCAGCCAGTCCGCCCGGCCGGCCAGCACCCCGGCGCCGAACGGCGCGTAGATCTTGTGGCCGGAGAAGGCGATCCAGTCGACGTCCAGCTCGGCCACCGAGACCCGGTGATGCGGGGCGAGCTGCGCGGCGTCCAGCACCACCCGGGCGCCGTGCCGGTGCGCGGTCGCGGTGAGCTCGGCGACCGGCCACAGCTCGCCGGTGACGTTCGAGGCGCCGGTGACGCACAGCAGCTTCGGGCCCTCGGGCGCCCCGGCGAGCGCGGCGTCCAGCGCGGCGACGGCCTCGGCGTGCGAGCGGGGAGCGCGCAGGTAGGTGACGTCGAGCCCGGCGTGGGCCCAGGGCAGCAGCGAGGCGTGGTGCTCGGTCTCGAACGCGAACACCCGGGTGCCGGCCGGCAGCGCGGCGGCGAGCAGGTTGAGCGAGTCGGTGGTGGCCCGGGTGAAGACCACCTGGTCGCCCTCGCGCAGGCCGAGGAACTCGCCGACGGTCCGGCGGCTCTGCTCGAACAGGTCGGTGGACAGCTGCGAGAGGTACCCGGCGCCGCGGTGCACGCTGCCGTAGTAGGGGGCGTACGCGGCGACGTCGTCCCACACCCGCTGCAGCGCCGGCGAGCTGGCCGCGTAGTCGAGCGGCGCGTAGCCGACCTTCTCGCCGTTGGCGAGCGGCACCTGGACGTCGTGGCCGAGGACGGCGAGGGGGGCGCTCGAAAGGGGGCGAGCGGAGCTCGTCGCAAGAAGGGCGGTGGTGGGCGACGACTGGGCGGCGAGAGACATGAGGATGCACTCCTTCGGAGGTCGAGGGACCCCGGGAGTGCTAGTCGTCGGGCGTCCGCGCTTGCCTCGCGGACGGTTCGCCGCGCGGCCCGGTCCTCACCCAGGGCACCCCGCCACGGACGGAGGGTTGCCGGACAGCAAGCTGGGGCTTGTCGCTGTCACTCATGACCTGGACAGGACTCTAGGTCGCGTCCGCCCGGTGGTCAAACAGGCATCCACCATCCGGACAGCCGAAGGGGCCCGCGGCGACGAACTGCCACGGGCCCCTCAACTCGCTTGTCAGTCCCGGCCGGTGGCCTCCGACCAGCGCCGCAGCAGCTCCTGCGCCGCGCCCGAGTCCACGGCCGCCGCGGCCCGCTCCATGCCGGCCGCCAGCTGCTCGGCGAGCGGCGCGTCCGTCAGGTCCAGCGCCACCAGCGCCGCCGCCGTGTTGAGCAGGACGGCGTCCCGCACCGGCCCGCGCTCCCCGGCCAGCAGCCGGCGCGCGACCTCGGCGTTGTAGGAGGCGTCCGCCCCGCGGAGCGCCTCGATGCCGACGAGCTCGATGCCGACGTCCCGCGGGTCGAAGGCGGTCTCGGTGACGATGCCGTCCCGCACGATCCACACCTGCGACGTCGTGGTGACGGTCAGCTCGTCCAGGCCGTCGTCGCCGCGGAAGACCAGCGCCGTGGAGCCGCGCCGGGCGAGGACGCCCGCGATCAGCCCGGCGAGCCGGGTGTCGAAGCAGCCGACGGCGTGCGCGGTGACCTTCGCCGGGTTGGTCAGCGGGCCGAGGATGTTGAACGCGGTCGGCACCCCGAGGTCGCGCCGGGCGGTGGCGGCGTGCCGCATCGACGGGTGGAACCTCGCCGCGAAGCAGAAGGTGAGCCCGACCTCCTCGGCCACCTCGGCGACCCGCCGGGCCGACAGGTCCAGGGCGATGCCGAGCTTCTCCAGCACGTCCGACGACCCGCTCGCCGAGGAGGACGCCCGGTTGCCGTGCTTGACCACCTTGGCACCGGCGGCCGCGGCGACGATCGCGGACATCGTGGAGATGTTGACGGTCTTGGCGCGGTCGCCGCCGGTACCGACGATGTCCACCGCCGGGCCCGGGATGTCCAGCGGCTCGGCGTGCGCGTACATCGCGTCCACCAGGCCGCTGATCTCGTCGACCGTCTCGCCCTTGGCCCGCAGCGCCACCATGAACCCGGCGACCTGGACGGGGGACGCCTCGCCGCTCATGATCCGGTCCATCGCCCACGCGGTGGCCGAGCGGTCGAGGTCCTCCCCCTTCAACAGCGCCGCCAGGAGGTCCGGCCAGGTGCGGACCACCTGCGCGGGGTCGGTACCACCGTTCGCAGGGTTCACGTTCACCATGGCTGACTCCAGCTGTTGTCGGTTCCCCCAGGGGGGACGTCCGTACGGATGGAGTCAGCCTATCGAGCGGCGGGGTACCTCCGGCCCTGTCTTCTCTAGTACTGAGACGGCGCCGCTCAGCGCGTCGCGGGGGCCCGCTTGGCCAGGCGCGCCCGCAGCAGCGTGGCCACCGCCCCGGCCAGCGCGACCGGGTCGACCGGGCGCGAGATCGCCGCGTCGGCCCGGCTCCAGGCGGCCAGCCAGGAGTCCTGCGGCCGGCCGATCAGCACCAGCACCGGCGGGCAGCCGTAGATCTCGTCCTTGAGCTGGCGCCCGAGTCCGAGCCCGCCGGCCGGCACCGCCTCGCCGTCCAGGATGCAGAGGTCGACGCCGCCCTTCTCCAGCGCCCGCAGCACCGCGGGGGTGGTCGCGCACTCCAGGTAGGACAGCTCCGGCAGATCCTCGGCGGGCCGGCGGCCGAGCGCCGTCAGCACCTGCTCGCGGGTGTTGCGGTCGTCGCTGTAGACGAGGACGGTGAGCGTCTCATCGGTCGTGTACGCCATTGACCCTGCTCCCTCAAGTGTGATCCGGACCACGTTCGCCTGACCCGGATGCTACTCCGGATCACCCCCGGCCGAGCCCTCCCCCGCGCGCGTTCCTCCTCAAGGCGCCGCGCCCGGGGCTCACCCGCCCGGAGGACGCCCCGTCACCCGGCCACGCGCAGTCCACCCGGACGGCCGACAGCCGGGCCCGCTCCCCTACCTCCGGGCACTGCGCCGACCGTGCATCGACACGCTGGGCAACGGGGTCCAAGGGCCCTCCGAGGAACCGTCAGAAAAGGGACACGCCGCTGCTCAGGTGCCGTCCGGGCACCTGGGTGCCCCCCAAGCGGGCATACCGCACGCACCGGACACTCCGAGGGAGACCCCCCGGCGTGAAGACGGAATAAGGGACCGACATAATGTCCGTCGTGGCGACAGCAACAGCAGTAGAAACCGGGCACGCGCACGGATCGGTCAACCGGCCGAACATGGTCAGCGTCGGAACGATCGTCTGGCTCAGTTCCGAGTTGATGTTCTTCGCGGCCCTCTTCGCGATGTACTTCACGCTCCGCTCCGTCAAGGGGCCGGAGTTCTGGACCGAGAAGGCGCACGCCCTCAACGTGCCCTTCTCCTCGGTCAACACCACGATCCTGGTGCTCTCCTCGCTGACCTGCCAGCTCGGCGTGTTCGCCGCCGAGCGCGGGGACGTGAAGAAGCTCCGCTCGTGGTTCGTCATCACCTTCGTGATGGGCGCGATCTTCATCGGCGGTCAGATCTTCGAGTACACCGAGCTGGTCAAGAAGGACGGCCTCTCGCTGTCCTCCGACCCGTACGGCACGGTGTTCTACCTGACCACCGGCTTCCACGGTCTGCACGTGACGGGTGGTCTGATCGCCTTCCTGCTGGTCCTGGGACGGACGTACGCAGCCAAGCGCTTCACGCACGAGCAGGCCACCGCCGCCATCGTGGTGTCGTACTACTGGCACTTCGTCGACGTCGTGTGGATCGGCCTGTTCGCGACCATCTACCTGATCAAGTAACCAGCTGATCAGGTCGCTGGCCACCGGCTGCGGCCCCCGCCCTCACCGGCGCAGGGCCGCTTCTGCCGGTGCCGACGCTCCCACCGACCGACCGCGCGCGCAGCCCTAGCCGGGCCGCCTCGTGCCGGCCAGACCGGCAGCCGGGTGCACCCACCAGTCGACCAGATCCTGACACCGGGGTTATTCCGTGAAAAAGCTCTCCGCACGACGGCGCCACCCATTGGCGGCGCTGGTCGTCCTACTTCTCGCCCTGGCGGCAACCGGGGGGCTGTACGCCGTGTTCGCGCCCGCCGGCAAGGCGCAGGCCGACGTCGCCGCGCAGTCGCTCGCGATCGACGAGGGTAAGAAGCTCTTCGCCGTCGGCTGCTCGTCCTGCCACGGCCTGAACGGCGAGGGCAGCAGCGACGGCCCGAGCCTGGTCGGCGTCGGTTCCGCCGCCGTCGACTTCCAGGTCGCCACCGGCCGCATGCCGGCCCAGCAGCCCGGCTCGCAGGTCCCGCGCAAGAAGAACATCTACTCGCAGGCCGAGATCGACCAGCTCGCCGCCTTCGTGGCCTCGCTCGGCCCCGGCCCGGTGACGCCGACCCAGGAGCAGTACACCTCGACCAACCCCGAGGACATCTCCAAGGGTGGCGAGCTGTTCCGCACCAACTGCGCCCAGTGCCACAACTTCGCCGGCCAGGGTGGTGCCCTGACCAAGGGCAAGTACGCGCCGTCGCTGGAGGGCGTGGACGCCAAGCACATCTACGAGGCCATGCAGACCGGCCCGCAGAACATGCCGTCGTTCCCGGACACCACCATGCCCGAGGAGCAGAAGAAGCAGATCGTGGCCTTCGTCCGCCACACCACCAACGATGAGCCCAACCCCGGCGGTCTCACGCTCGGCAGCCTCGGTCCGGTGACCGAGGGCCTGTTCGGCTGGATCTTCGGTCTCGGCGTGCTCATCGCGGTCGCGATCTGGGTCGCCGCCCACACCCCCAAGGCCAAGAAGTCATGAGCCACGACATGTCAGAAGAGAAGCTTCCGGAGCACCACGGCTCCGCCGGCGAGGTCGCCGAGCACGGCGACCCGTTCGCCGACCCGGGCCTGCCGGCCCACGAGCCCCGTCGCACCGACATCGACGAGCGGGCCGCCAAGCGCGCCGAGCGCCAGGTGTCGCTGATGTTCGTGATCTCGATGATCGCCACCATCGGCTTCATCGCGTCGTACGTGGGCATCGACCCCGACAAGATCGTCTACATCTTCCCGCTCGGTCACGTCAGCGCGCTGAACTTCGCGCTCGGCCTGACCCTGGGCGTCGCGCTGTTCCTGATCGGCGCGGGCGCGGTCCACTGGGCCCGCACCCTGATGTCGGACGTCGAGCTGCCGGCCGAGCGTCACCCGATCGAGGCCGACGACGAGGTCCGCGCGGACGTCATCGACCAGTTCAAGACCGGTGCCGCCGAGTCCGGCTTCGGTCGTCGGAAGATGATCCGCAACACCCTCATCGGCTCGATGGCGCTGGTCCCGCTCTCCGGCGTGGTCCTGCTCCGCGACCTCGGGCCGCTGCCCGAGAAGAAGCTGAAGGAGACGGGCTGGAAGGAGGCGACTCCGGCCAAGCCGCTGCAGCTCATCAACATGAGCACCAACCTGCCGATGAAGGCCGAAGACATCGTCATCGGCTCGCTGACCTTCGCCATGCCCGAGGGGCTGCACGTCCACGACGAGGACTTCCAGCAGGCCATCGCCAAGGACGCCCTGATGCTGGTGCGCATCGCGCCGGACGACATCAAGGACGACAAGTCCCGGGAGAAGGGCTTCGAGGGCATCCTCGCCTACTCGAAGATCTGCACCCACGTCGGCTGCCCGATCAGCCTCTACGAGCAGCAGACCCACCACGCGCTCTGCCCGTGCCACCAGTCGACCTTCGACCTGTCGGACGGCGCGCGCGTCATCTTCGGCCCGGCCGGCCACCCCCTGCCGCAGCTGAAGATCACCACTGACGAACAGGGTCACCTGGTCGCCACCGGCGACTTCGAAGAGCCTGTCGGCCCGAGCTACTGGGAGCGTGCTCGATGAGTAGCGCGAGCAGCACCACCTCCGGTGCCGCCAAGCCCACCAGCACGCGCGCCAACCCCGCCAACAAGTGGGAGGCCGCGGCTGACTGGACGGACGGCCGGCTGGGGATCTACTCCCTCGCCAAGGCCAACCTGCGCAAGATCTTCCCGGACCACTGGTCCTTCATGCTGGGCGAGATCTGCCTCTACTCGTTCGTCATCATCATCCTGACGGGCGTGTACCTGACGCTGTTCTTCAAGCCGTCGATGGCCGAGGTCGTCTACAACGGCTCGTACGTGCCCCTCAAGGGCATCGGCATGTCCGAGGCGTACGCGTCGACCGTGAACATCAGCTTCGAGGTCCGCGGCGGTCTGCTGATCCGCCAGATCCACCACTGGGCCGCCCTGGTCTTCGTGGCGGCGATGCTCGTGCACATGATGCGCGTGTTCTTCACCGGCGCGTTCCGCAAGCCGCGTGAGATCAACTGGGTCTTCGGCTTCCTGCTGCTGGTCCTGGGCATGTTCGACGGCTTCTTCGGCTACTCGCTGCCGGACGACCTGCTGTCGGGCACCGGTATCCGCTTCATGGAAGGCGCGATCCTCGCCGTCCCGCTGGTGGGCACCTACATCCAGATGTTCCTGTACGGGGGCGAGTTCCCCGGCACCGACATCATCCCGCGGTTCTTCACGATCCACGTGCTGCTGATCCCGGGCATCATGCTCGGCCTGCTGGTGGCTCACCTGATCCTGGTCTTCTACCACAAGCACACCCAGTGGGCGGGCCCGGGCAAGACCGAGAAGAACGTCGTCGGCATGCCGCTGATGCCGGTCTACATGGCCAAGGCCGGTGGCTTCTTCTTCCTGGTGTTCGGCATCATCGCCGCCATCTCGGCGATCGCGTCGATCAACCCGATCTGGGCGTACGGCCCGTACCGCCCCGACCAGGTGTCGACCGACGCCCAGCCGGACTGGTACATGGGCTTCTCCGAGGGCCTGATCCGCGTCATGCCGGGCTGGGAGATCAGCCTGTGGGGCCACACCCTGAACCTGGGCGTGTTCGTCCCGCTGATGATCTTCCCGCTGGTCCTGGTCGCGATCGCGGTCTACCCGTTCATCGAGGGCTGGATCACCGGCGACAAGCGCGAGCACCACATCCTGGACCGCCCGCGCAACGCCCCGGTCCGCACCGCCCTGGGCGCCGCGTGGATCAGCCTCTACCTGGTCCTGCTGATCGGTGGTGGCAACGACCTGTTCGCCACGCACTTCCACCTGTCGCTGAACTCGATCACCTACTTCGTGCGCGCCGGCTTCTTCGTGGTGCCGGTCATCACCTTCATCGTCACCAAGCGCTGGTGCCTCGGCCTCCAGCGCCGTGACAAGGAGAAGGTGCTGCACGGCCGCGAGACCGGCGTCATCAAGCGCCTGCCGCACGGCGAGTTCGTCGAGGTGCACGCCCAGCTGCCGCAGAAGGAGCTGTTCAAGCTCACCGCGCACGAGCAGAACCAGCCGGTCCAGCTGCCGGCCCAGACGGACGAGAACGGCGTGGCCGCCAAGGCCGGCGTCTTCACCCGCACCCGGGCCAAGCTGTCCCGCGGCTTCTACGGCGAGGGCAGCCAGATCCCCAAGCCCACCGCCGAGGAGCACCACGAGATCACCAGCGGCCACGGCCACCACTGATCCCGTCCGCACCGCAGCGCCACACCCGAGGGCCGCTGACCAGAGTTCTTCTGGTCGGCGGCCCTCGGGCTTTGCCGTCTCCCCAGCCCCCAGGCACCCTCAGGAGCCCATCGTGCAGCTGTCCGTCGACCCCGCCTCCGCCACTCCCCCGTACGAGCAGATCCGCGCCCGGATCGCCGAGCTGGCCCGCTCGGGCGAACTGCCCACCGGGCTGCGGCTGCCCACCGTCCGGGCGCTGGCCGAGGAGCTGGAACTGTCCGCCGGGACGGTCGCCCGCGCCTACCGGGAGCTGGAGGCCGACGGCGTCGTGGAGACGCACGGCCGGCGCGGCACGCTGATCGCGTCCACCGGCGACACCGCGCACCGGCTGGCCGCCGAGGCGGCCACCGAGTACGCCGAACGGGTGCGCCGGCTCGGGCTGTCGCGCGGGGACGCCCTGGCGGCGGTGGACACCGCGCTGCGGGTCGCGTTCCCGGAGGACTAGGGAGGACCAGGAGGACCGGGAGACCTGCGGAGGGCCTGCGGAGGGCCGCTCAGACCTCCGGGCGGATCATCCCCGTGGCGGGGGCCTGAGAGGCCGCGACGGTGGTGCTGAAGGGCTTCCCGAGGGAGCTGTGCTTGACCCAGTCCGCCCAGGACACGTTCCAGTCCCCGAAGCCGTTGCCGAACGGCTCCATCGTGGCGCCGTGGCTGTTGACCACCGTCACCAGGTCCCCCACCCGGGTGTTGTCGTAGAACCACTTCGCGTTGTCGGTGCTCATCCCGGTGCAGCCGTGGCTGACGTTCTCGTAGCCCTGCGAGCCGACCGACCACGGCGCCGCGTGGACGTACTCGCCGCTCCACGTCACCCGGGTGGCCCACTCGACGTTGAGGTCGTAGGCCTCCGAGCTGCCCGCGGATATGCCGATCGTCTCGCCGTTCATCCGCACCGAGCGCTCCTGGCCGAGCACCACCTTGACGCCGTTGCGGGTGTCGAAGCCGGGCTTGCCGGTGGTCACCGGGATGGTCCGGATCACCTCGCCGTCGCGCTTCAGGGTGAGCTCGTGGGCGGCGGCGTCGATCACCGACTCGACCCGGGCCCCGATCCGCAGCTTCAGGCTGCTGCGGTCGCCGCCGTACAGGCCGTCGGCGATCCGGGTGCCGGTGCCGTCGAAGGCCAGGCCGACGGTGGTGCCGACGGGCCAGTACTCCTCCGGGCGGAAGTGCAGGTTCTTGTCGTCCACCCAGTACCACGCGCCGGTGACGGCGGGCTGGGAGCTGACCGTCAGGGCCTGCTCGACCTCCTGCCGGGCCTGCGGGTCCTTGACGGCCTCGGAGAGCTGCACGGTCAGCGGCTGGCCGACCCCGTACACGCCGCTGCCGGAGGAGTCCGGGCCGAGCTTCGCGGTCAGCAGGCGCTGGGCGGCGAGGGTGCTGAAGTCCTGGGTGGTCTCGCCGCGCCCGCCCCTGCCGTCGTCCGCCGCGATCCGGACGCTGTACGACGCCGAGGCCTTCAGCCGGCCGGTCGTCTGCCAGCTGCGCTGGTCGTCCGCGAGCCTGCCGGCCACCACCCGGCCGTCCGGGCCGACCACGGTAACGTCGGTCAGCCTGCTGCCCGCGACGGCGGTCACGGTGACCGACTGGGCCGGATCGACCTTGCCCTCGGCCGAGAGGTGGACCAGCCGCGCCGCGTCGACCTTGTGCGGGCCGGTGCGATCGTCGTCACCACCGGCCGAGCAGGCGGCGAGCGGGGTCAGTACTGCGAGGGCCAGCGAGATGCCGCCGAGACCCGCTATTCCGCGCCTGTCGGCCATGACCGCCTCCGGGGGTTCGCACGATTGATCAGATCGTAGGAACGCCTTGCCGTGGAGCGACATCCGAGCGACCCCGCGTTCACCCGGGTGAGTGAGGGGCTCACCCCGGGGACGCAACAGGGGCCGGACCTCCCGTGTGGGAGGTCCGGCCCCTGCCGGTGCGGCGGGAACCTACTGGTTCTGGTTCTCGCCCCGGTAGAACTCGAAGACCCAGCCGAACAGACCGATCAGGATGATCGGGATCGACCAGAACAGCAGCCACCAGCCGAAGATCACGCCCATGAAGGCCAGCGAGCCGCCGATGGCCAGCGAGAGCGGCTGCCAGCTGTGCGGGGCGAAGAAGCCCAGCTCACCGGCGTCGTCCGCGACCTCGGCCTCGGGGTTGTCACCCGCGCCGCTGTCCACCCGGCGGGCGGTGAAGGCGAGGTAGTACCCGATGAAGGCGCACAGCGCGAAGGCCAGGAACAGCGCCGTCGTGCCGGCGGCCTCGACGCCGTGGTCCGAGTGGGTCGTCCACAGGCCGTAGGTGATCGCCATCGCCAGGACGAAGACCGCCAGGCCGAGGAAGATCTTTCCCTGTTCCTTCATCAGGCGTCGCCGTCCTTCTTGCCCTTGCCCAGCTGCGGGGCGTCGTACTTCGCCGGGGTCACGCCGGCGAGGTGCTTGGCCTCCTCACCGTGGTTCTCCAGGTAGTCCAGCGCGGCGATCTCCGGGTGGTGGAGGTCGAAGGCCGGGGATTCGGAGCGGATCCGCGGGAGGGTGAGGAAGTTGTGCCGCGGCGGCGGGCAGGAGGTCGCCCACTCCAGCGAACGGCCGTAGCCCCACGGGTCGTCGACCTCGACCTTCTCGCCGTACTTGGCCGTCTTCCAGACGTTGTACAGGAACGGCAGGATCGACATGCCGAGCACGAACGAGCCGATGGTCGAGACGGTGTTCAGCGTGGTGAAGCCGTCCGAGGCCAGGTAGTCGGCGTAGCGGCGGGGCATGCCCTCCGCGCCGAGCCAGTGCTGCACCAGGAAGGTGGTGTGGAAGCCGAAGAACAGCGTCCAGAAGGTGATCTTGCCGAGGCGCTCGTCCAGCATCTTGCCGGTCATCTTCGGCCACCAGAAGTGGAAGCCGGCGAACATCGCGAAGACGACGGTGCCGAAGACCACGTAGTGGAAGTGGGCGACGACGAAGTACGAGTCCGAGACGTGGAAGTCGATCGGCGGGGAGGCCAGCAGGACACCGGTCAGACCGCCGAAGAGGAAGGTGACCAGGAAGCCGACCGTCCAGAGCATCGGGGTCTCGAAGCTCAGCGAGCCCTTCCACATGGTGCCGACCCAGTTGAAGAACTTCACACCGGTCGGGACCGCGATCAGGAAGGTCATGAAGGAGAAGAACGGCAGCAGCACCTGTCCGGTGACGTACATGTGGTGCGCCCACACCGTCACGGACAGACCGGCGATCGCGATGGTGGCCGCGATCAGGCCGGAGTAGCCGAACATCGGCTTGCGGCTGAAGACCGGGATGATCTCCGACACGATGCCGAAGAACGGCAGCGCGATGATGTACACCTCGGGGTGACCGAAGAACCAGAACAGGTGCTGCCAGAGCAGCGCACCGCCGTTGGTCGGGTCGAAGACGTGCGCACCGAACTTGCGGTCCGCCTCCAGGGCGAACAGCGCGGCGGCCAGCACCGGGAAGGCCAGCAGGACCAGCACCGCGGTCAGCAGGACGTTCCACACGAAGATCGACATGCGGAACATCGTCATGCCCGGAGCGCGCATGCAGATGATCGTGGTGATGAAGTTGACCGCACCGAGGATCGTGCCGAAGCCGGAGAAGGCCAGACCCATGATCCACATGTCGCCGCCGACACCCGGCGAGTGCACGGCGTCCGACAGCGGCGAGTAGGCGAACCAGCCGAAGCTCGCGGCGCCGTTCGGGGTGAGGAAGCCGGCGACCGCGATGGTCGAGCCGAACAGGTACAGCCAGTACGCGAACATGTTCAGACGCGGGAAGGCCACGTCCGGTGCGCCGATCTGGAGCGGCATGATCCAGTTCGCGAAGCCCGCGAACAGCGGGGTCGCGAACATCAGCAGCATGATCGTGCCGTGCATCGTGAACGCCTGGTTGAACTGCTCGTTCGACAGGATCTGGGTCCCGGGACGAGCCAGCTCGGCACGCATGACCAGGGCGAGGATGCCACCGATCAGGAAGAAGGCGAACGACGTGCCCAGGTACAGGGTGCCGATCGTCTTGTGGTCAGTGGTCGTGAGCCACTTGATGATGGTCGCACCCGGCTTGCGGGTCCGCTGCGCCCCGACCGTGACGGCCTCGGCGCCCCCGCCGGCCGCGGCGGGCTCGTTGAGGATGGTCACTTCTCTTCACTTCCCATGGAGATGACGCCCGAGGGCACCGCGCCGGCCTGGCCCTTGGCCCGGAGGTCAGCCAGGTGCTTGTCGTAGTCGGCTCGGTCGACGACCTTGACGTTGAACAGCATGCGCGAGTGGTCGGTGCCGCAGAGCTCGGCACACTTGCCCCTGTACTCGCCCTTGACGGTCGGCGTGACCTCGAACTTGTTCACCACGCCCGGCACGACGTCCATCTTCATCATGAAGTTGACGGGCCAGAAGTCGTGGATGACGTCACGCGAGGTGAGACGGAACTGGACCGTCTCGTTGACCGGCAGCCACAGCGTGGGCGCGTCCTTGGGGGTGCCCACCTCGTACGCGGCGTCCTTGTTGGCCGGGTCGGGGTTCTCGGTGTTCTCGTAGTTGAACGCCCAGCTCCACTGGAAACCGACCACGTTGACGTAGTGCTGCGGCTTCGCGGAGACGGCGGTCAGCTTGTTCTCGTCGCGGGCGACGAAGTAGAAGAGCACCGAGACGATGATGATGGGGACCGCGGTGTAGAGCGCCTCGATGGGCACGTTGTACCGGGTCTGCGGGGGGATCTCCACGCCGGTGCGGCTGCGCCGGTGGAAGATCACGCTCCAGATGATCAGACCCCACATCAGTACGCCGACCACCAGCGCCGCGATCCAGGAGCCCTGCCACATCTGAAGGACCATGGGTCCTTCCTTGGTGACGGGGCTCGGGAGGCCAAGCCTGGGGAGGTCGTTGGCCGAGCAGCCGGTGGCGGTCGCGATGACGAGGCCCAGTGCCAGCGCCTGAGGCAGCTTCCGCCGCATCGTGCGCCGCGGCGAGCGGTCGGAGCCGTTGGGACTCACGTAGCGCCTTCCCGAAGTCTCGCCCGCCTTCGCGTCGCCCCGAGGAGGACTGCCCTCCCCGGCGACCCGTCCACGGGCACGGTTTGAATGCTTATGCGGGCCAAACCCTACTCCAGCCTTATGCGCTCCTGACGGGCAGCCCCCGGTAACGCGCCGCCCGGTCGCCCGATCAGGCCCGGCAGGGGCTGCGCCGCAGGTCACCGCAGGCATTCGAGGTCCGTACCCCCGATCGGGGGATGACCTCCCGCAACGTGGGTGACGGTCCGTCGGACGCGGACGAAGCGGACATTCGGGATGATCGACTGACGGGCGGTGAGCACCTGCGCCGGGCTCCGGAGCGGCCCGGCGTGTCGTTAAATGTGACCGTGTACTTCGACGTGGCTTCGACGGCGCCGCTCCACCCCGTCGCGCGGCAGGCCCTGACCGCCGCGCTGGACGAGGGGTGGGCCGATCCGGCGCGACTGTACCGGTCCGGACGGCAGGCCCGGATGCTGCTGGACGCCTCCCGCGAGACGGTCGCCGAGGTGCTCGGCGCCCGGCCCGACGAGATCTCCTTCACCGCGAGCGGCACGCAGGCCGTCCAGCTCGGCATGCTGGGCGCGCTGGCCGGGAACCGGCGGCGCGGCGGGCACCTGGTGCACTCGGCGGTGGAGCACTCCAGCGTGCTGCACGTCGCCGAGAAGCACGAGGCGGCCGGCGGATCCGTCTCGGTGGCGCCGGTGGACCGGGCCGGCCGGGTCGCCGCGGACGGCTTCGCCGGGCTGCTCCGGGAGGACACCGCGCTGGCCGTGCTGCAGAGCGCCAACCACGAGGTGGGGACGGTCCAGCCGGTCGAGGAGGTCGCCGGGCTCTGCCGCGAGGCCGGGGTCCCGCTGCTGGTCGACGCCGCCCAGAGCGCCGGCCGGGTCGGCGTGCCCGCCGGGTGGTCGCTGCTGGCCGCAAGCGCGCACAAGTGGGGCGGGCCGCCCGGGGTCGGGGTGCTGGCGGTGCGCAAGGGCGTCCGGTACGCCTCGCCGCTGCCGGCCGACGAGCGCGAGGGCGGCCGGGTGCCCGGCTTCGTCAACGTCCCGGCGATCGTGGCGGCCGCCGCCTCGCTGCGGGCCGTACGGGCCGAGGCCGAGCGGGAGAACGCCCGGCTGCACGCGCTGGTGAAGCGGATCCGGGGCCGGGTGCCGCAGCTGGTGCCCGAGGTCGAGGTGGTCGGCGACCCGGTGCGGCGGCTGCCGCACATCGTCACCTTCTCCTGCCTGTACGTGGACGGCGAGGTGCTGCTGACCGAGCTGGACCGGGCCGGTTTCGCCGTCTCCTCCGGCTCGTCCTGCACCTCGTCCACGCTGACGCCCAGCCACGTGCTGGCCGCGATGGGGGTGCTCACCGAGGGGAACGTCCGGGTCTCGCTGCCGTACGGGACGGCCGAGGCGGACGTCGAGCGGTTCCTGACCGTCCTGCCGGAGCTGGTGGCCGGCGTCCGGGCGCCGCTCGGGCTGGACCTGCCGGCGCCGGAGCCGGCCGTGGGGTCACCGCCCCGAGCCGAAGGGCGGGCCGGTGCCGAGAGCGAAGGAGCGGGGGAGCGAGGAGTGTCGGCACCGGGCACCCGGAGGGCGCGCCCGGAGGCGAGCGGGCGAGTCACAGTGATCGACGCGCTCGGCAAGCGCTGCCCGCTGCCGGTGATCGAGCTGGCCAAGCGGATCGGCGAGGTGCCGGTGGGCGGCACGGTCGCCGTGCTGGCGGACGACGAGGCGGCCCGCCTCGACATCCCGGCCTGGTGCGGGATGCGCGGCCAGGAGTACGCGGGCGAGGCCCCGGCCGCCGACTACGGCGGCGACCGGGGCTCGGCCTACCTGGTGCGGCGGACTACTTGACCAGGTGCGAGCGGACGTCCGCGGCGGCGTCGGCGCCGTAGGCGTTCTCGAAGCGCTTCAGGAAGGCGGCCGGGCGCAGCTCGTACTCCTGGGTGCCGACGGTCTCGATCACCAGGGTGGCGAGCATGCAGCCGAGCTGGGCGGCGCGCTCCAGCTCCAGGTCCCAGGAGAGGCCGGTGAGGAAGCCGGCCCGGAAGGCGTCGCCGACGCCGGTCGGGTCGGCCTTGGTCTCCTCGGGGGCGCAGCCGACCAGGATGGCGGGCTCGCCCTTGCGCTCGATGCGCACGCCCTTGCTGCCGAGGGTGGTGATCCGGGTGCCGACCCGGCCGAGGATCTCGTCGGCGTCCCAGCCGGTCTTGCTCTCGATCAGCGCGGCCTCGTACTCGTTGGTGAACAGGTACGCGGCGCCGTCGACGATCTCGCGGATGTCGTCGCCCTCCAGGCGGGCCAGCTGCTGGGAGGGGTCGGCCGCGAAGGCGTAGCCGCGGGTGCGGCACTCCTGGGTGTGGCGGACCATCGCCTGCGGGTCGTCCGCGCCGATCAGGACGAGGTCCAGGCCGCCGACGCGGTCCGCGATCGGCTTCAGCTCGATGCTGCGGGCCTCGGCCATGGCGCCGGTGTAGAACGAGGCGATCTGGTTGTGGTCCTCGTCGGTGGTGCACATGAACCGGGCGGTGTGGCGGGTCTCGGAGATGTGGACGGACCGGCAGTCCACGTTGTTGCGCTCCAGCCAGCTGCGGTACTCGGCGAAGTCCGCCCCGGCCGCGCCGACGAGGATGGGGTTCAGCCCGAGCACGCCCATGCCGAACGCGATGTTCGGGGCGACGCCCCCGCGGCGGATGTCCAGGGTGTCGACCAGGAAGGACAGCGACACGGTGTGGAGCTGCTCGGCGACCAGCTGGTCGGCGAACCGGCCGGGGAACGTCATCAGGTGGTCGGTAGCGATCGAGCCGGCGACGGCGATGCGCACGGGAGGTCTCCTCAGGATGGCGGCAGGGCCATGGGCGAGCGGGGTTGTTAACCCGTTCACGGTACCGGGCGGGCGCCACGAGGTCCCACGAGTGCCGGAAATGGCACCGGCTACGGGCGAACGTGTACTACCTCCGAGTAGCACTGGTGGGCGGGAAGAACGTGGTCCTAGGTTGGCCGCAGGGGCGCGCCGGACCGGCCGGCCCCGGTGACCGCGGCAGTGCGGCCGCGGCACGACCCGGATCGGAGCGGTGCCCGATGATGCCCAGCCCTTCCTCGCTCCCCGTGCTGCGCGGCGACGCGGACGGCGAGACGCTCGACGCCCTGGTGGACTCCTCCCGGCGGCTGCGCCGGTTCTGGCCACTACTGGCGGCCGGCCCCCAGCCGAGCGCCCCCTCGCTCGCCGGCTTCCGGGTGCCGTCCGGCGCCCAGCGGCTGGTCGCGGGGATGGCCGAGTACGGCAACTGAGGCTTCCTGGGGCCCGGACGGAACCGGATCCGTCCGGGCCACGTCACATCCGCGCGGAGCGGCCCCGGAGGCGGCACCGCTGAGCCCTCGGGAGGATGTGCACATGGAGCAGGAGAGGATGCCGCGCGGTCGGCGGGCGGTGGCGCTGGCGGGTCTGGTGCTGGCGGCGGCGGTGACGGTGGCCGGGTGCAACGGGGACGGCAAGTCGTCCTCGGAGGCGGCGGCCACGGCGACGGCCGCGGCGACGGCGACGGGCTCCCCGGTGGCGCCGGTGCCGTCCGACGGCGCGTCGGCCGGCGCGTCCGCGGGCGCGCCCACCGCAGGCGCCTCCGGCGGGTCGGCCTCGTCGGCCACGGCTCCGCCACCGGCCGGGACGACCCCGGGCTCGGTGCCGCCGGCCCCGGCGCAGCCGACGGGGGCCACTCCCCCGGGACCCGGCATCGCGGTCGGCGAGCCGAACCCGAACGGGCCGTCGCCGGCGGCGCGTCCGGCGGTCACCTACCGGGTGGACGGCAGCAACAAGCTGACCGTGTACTTCTACGGCGGGGTGTGCCAGCAGTACGCGCTGAAGGCGGACGAGTCGCACCCGGGCCAGGTGGACGTCAAGGTCGTCGTGGCGGCGCCGGTGAAGTCCGGGCAGGTGTGCAGCGAGCTGGCCAAGCGGCAGACGGTGACGGCCGACCTGCGCGCGCCGCTGGCGGGGCGGACGGTGAACGACCTGTCCACCGGCAACGCGCTCCCGCTGGAGGCGGACCCGCACATGGGCCCGGACCCGGTCTCGCCGGACGGCGCCGCGAAGTAACGGGAGAAGTAGCCGGACGCGGGCACGACGAAGGCGGCCCCGGGGTGCTCCCCGGGGCCGCCTTCGTCAGTCGTTCGAGCGCTGGGCCGCCGGGGCCTAGCTGAACGAGTCGCCGCAGGCGCAGGAGCCCGTGGCGTTCGGGTTGTCGATCGTGAAGCCCTGCTTCTCGATGGTGTCGACGAAGTCGACGGTGGCGCCGCCCAGGTACGGGGCGCTCATCCGGTCGGTGACGACCTTCACACCGCCGAAGTCCTTGACGACGTCGCCGTCGAGCGAGCGCTCGTCGAAGAACAGCTGGTAACGCAGGCCGGAGCAGCCACCGGGCTGGACGGCGACACGCAGCGCGAGGTCGTCGCGGCCTTCCTGCTCCAGCAGGGCCTTGACCTTGCCCGCGGCGGCATCGGTGAGGAGGATGCCACTCTCTACGGTGGTCTCGTCCTGGACGGTCATCTGCTTTCTCCCGGTCTTTGAGAACGGTCTGCCGCCAGTGCCAACCAAAGGCCGTCCGGATTCATTTCCCTGACGGCTGTGGTTTTGCGGCCTCTCGGCGGCGGATTTTCCGTGGGCCGGGTGTGCCACCCGCGTCCCCTACGGTTCCCATGCTCGCACAACCCGGATGGAGCGGGCACCGCCCGAGCCCCCGATCCGGGCGAAGCGGCCTCGCGGCGGCGCCGCGGACGCCAGGATGGTGAGCATGATCCTGCGCCAGGTCAGGGACACCGCCGCCGACGCGGAGGCCGTCCAGGAGATCGCCCTCGCCTCGTCCGCCGCCTCCGGGCCCAGCACCCCGGGCGCGGCACCGACGCCGGTCCAGTCGGCGCGCACCAGACACCTGGCCCGCACGGATCCGTCGGGCTGCTGGCTCGCCGAGAGCGCCGGGGAGGCGGTCGGCGTGGTGCTGTCGATGCGCCGGGAGGGGCTGTGGATGCCGTCCCTGTTCGCCGTCCGGCCGCACGCGCAGGGCAAGGGCGTCGGGCGGCTGCTGCTGGAGCGGGCGGCGGCCCACGGGCGCGGGTGCCTGCGCGGGATGGTGTGCGTGCCGCAGTCCGCGGCGGCGGCCCGCCGCTACCGGCTGGCCGGGTTCACGCTGCACCCGGCGATGCGGCTGGACGGCCGGGTGGACCGGGCCGGCCTGGTCGACCCCGGGGACATCCCGGTGCACCGCGGCAACGCGACCCACCTGCACCTGCTGGACTCGGTGGACCGGCGCCTGCGCGGCTCGGCGCACGGGCCGGACCACGAGCTGATGCTCGGCCACTTCGAGGAGCTGCTGATCGCCGACGCGCTGGCCGGCAGCGGCTACTGCTACCGCGACGGCGGCGAGGTGAAGCTGCTGGCCGCCACCTCCAAGCGGATCGCCGCCCGGCTGCTGCGCGAGGCGCTGGCCCGGGTGCCGGAGGGGGTGCGGGCGCGGGTGGACTTCCTCACCGCCGAGCAGGAGTGGGCGCTGGACGTCGGCCTGGAGGTGGGGCTCAGCCCGGAGCCCGGGGGCTACGTCGGCCTGCACGGGATGCGGCCGCCGGCGCCGTACCTGCCGAACGGGGCCTTCCTGTAGCGGCCTTCCCGTGGGCGCGCCGCGGCCCCGCCGGAGGTGCTCCGGCGGGGCCGCGGTGAGGTGTGCGGGGCTCAGGCCATGGTGTCCAGGATCTCCCGGACCATCTCCATCGTGGTGCCCGGGTGCAGGAAGGCGAAGCGGGCGACCGTCTCGCCGTCCCAGCCGGTGGGGGTGACGAAGCCGATCTGGTCCGCGAGCAGCTGCTGCGACCAGCGGTAGTAGTCGTCGTTGGTCCAGCCCGTGCGCTTGAAGCAGACCGCGGAGAGCTGCGGGTCGAACAGCAGCTCCAGGTGCTCGGTGTCGCGGATCAGCCGGGCGGTGTCCTGCGCCAGCTTGAGGCCGGTCTCGATGGCGTCGGTGTACGCCTGGGTGCCGTGCACGGCGAGCGAGAACCAGAGCGGCAGGCCGCGGGCGCGCCGGGTCAGGTGGTAGGCGTAGTCGGTGGGGTTCCACTCGTCGCCCTCGGTGTGCAGGACGTCGAGGTAGGAGGCGTCCTGGGTGTGGACGGCCCGGGCGAGCTGCGGGTTGCGGTAGATCAGCGCGGCGCAGTCGAACGGGGCGAACAGCCACTTGTGCGGGTCCACCACGAAGGAGTCGGCGTGCTCGATGCCGTTGTAGCGGGCCCGGACCGAGGGGGCGAACAGGCCCGCGCCGCCGTAGGCGCCGTCCACGTGGAACCACATGTCGCGCTCGCGGGCGACCTCGGCGAGGCCCTGGAGGTCGTCGACGATGCCCTCGTTGGTGGTGCCGGCGGTGCCGACGACCGCGATCACCGTCTCGGGGTTCGGGTCGGCGGCCAGGGCCGCGCGCAGCGCCTCGCCGGTGAACCGCCGGTCGACGGTCGGGACCTTGAAGGCCTCGACGCCGATGATGTTGAAGGTGTTCTTGACCGAGGAGTGCACCTGGTCGGCGACGGCTATGCGCAGGCGTGCCTCCGGCCCGACGCCCAGCTTGCGGCGCGCGGTGTCGCGGGCCACGACCAGGGCGGACAGGTTGCCCGCCGAGCCGCCGGAGACGAAGCAGCCGCCGGCCGTCTCGGGCAGGCCCGCGCGGTCGGCGATCAGCCGCAGCACCTGGTTCTCGGCGGCGATCGCGCCGGCCGCCTCCAGCCAGGAGATGCCCTGGAGGGAGGCGCAGGAGACGACCATGTCGAACAGCAGCGCGGCCTTGGTGGGGGCGCACGGGATGAAGGACAGGTAGCGCGGGCTGTCGGCGGAGATGACGGCGCGGGACAGCTCGTGGTCGTAGAGCTTGAGCACGTCGGCCGGGCTGTTGCCCTCGGGGTTCAGCAGGCCGGCCAGCTGGGCGCGCAGGTGCTCGCCGTCGCCGGGGTGGTCGAGCGGGACGGGGTCGTACTGCAGCCGCTCCCGCATGTAGTCGAATACCAGGTCGACCAGGTCGTTGTCGGGCCGGTGCATGCGGTCGGGTGCTGCGGACACGGCTGTCCCTCTCGGCTGTGGGGTCGGGGGATCCGGCCGGGCGGGGAGCGTTCACCGCGCTGACCGGACGTGATCAGCGTAGGCAGCGAAGGGGGTGGGCCGCGCGTCGGAACGCGGCTGGTCAGGCAGGTTTCGAGCGTCTTCGGGCCGGTCCGCGCAGGATTCCTGCGTACGCCCCGGAGAGGGCCGTCCGGGTCAGCCGATCAGCTGGGACAGGACGACGGAGGAGCGGCTGCGCTGGACCCCGGGCTCGCGGCGGATGCGCTCGATGACGGCCTCCAGGTGGCGCATGTCGGCGGCGCGCAGGTGGACCAGGGCGTCCGGGTCGCCGGTGACCGTCCAGGCGGCGACCACCTCGGGGAACTGGCGCAGGCTCGCGAGGATCTCCTCGGGGGCGGTCCGCTCGCGGCAGTACACCTCGACGAAGGCCTCGGTCTGCCAGCCGAGCACGGCCGGGTCGAGCACCACGGTGAAGCCGCGGACCACCCCGCGCGCCCGCAGCCGGTCGATCCGGCGGCGGACGGCGGTGGCGGAGAGGTTCACCTGGAGGCCGATCTCGGCGTAGGAGGCACGGCCGTCGCTGCCGAGCCGGGCGAGGAGCAGCCGGTCGGTCTCGTCCAGGTCCGCCCCGGTCACCTCGTGCGCTCGGCTGCTGCTCATCGGTGCGGGGCTCCACGGGTCGTGCGGGGATCGGCGGACGGGACGGCAGTGGCCGGTCTGCCGAAACGGTTCGGCATCCATTCTGGCGGATGACATGAGCGAGTTCACCGCTGACAGATGACCGGGAGGCGTACACCAGGGCGCCACTCGTGGTTCAGGTCACCGGCAGCACGATCTTCTCGCGAGTGCGGCCCCCGGCGCTCGGCGCACACCCGGAGCCGCCCGGATACCGATTCGGCCACGCCAGGAAGCATCCGATCCGGCAAGCGGTTCTCGTCACATCGACAGGATGGCCATCGTCACTCTGACGCTAACCGGTTATCATAGATAGTGTCAGATAGACGAAAAGGCTTCACCGCTTGATCGGCCGCACAGAAGGGCACCCGCCCGTGACCACCACCATCACCGAGACCTACGGCGTCGACCCCACTCCGACGCCGCTCGCTCTGCTGCTGCTCGGCCGGGAGGCCGACCCGAACAGCGAGCGCGGCGTCGAGTGCCCCGGTGACCTCCCCCCGGCCTCCGACCCGAACCTCGTCGAGCGCGCCCGGGCGGCCAAGGCCGCGCTGGGCGAGCGCGTCTTCATCCTCGGGCACCACTACCAGCGCGACGAGGTGATCGAGTTCGCCGACGTCACCGGCGACTCGTTCAAGCTCGCCCGGGACGCGGCGGCCCGCCCGGAGGCCGAGTTCATCGTCTTCTGCGGCGTGCACTTCATGGCCGAGTCCGCGGACATCCTCACCGGCGACGACCAGAAGGTCGTCCTGCCCGACCTCGCGGCCGGCTGCTCGATGGCCGACATGGCCACCGCCGAGCAGGTCGCCGAGTGCTGGGACGTGCTGACCGACGCCGGCATAGCCGACGTGACCGTCCCGGTCTCGTACATGAACTCCTCCGCCGACATCAAGGCCTTCACCGGCAAGCACGGCGGCACCATCTGCACCTCCTCCAACGCCAAGCGCGCCCTGGAGTGGGCCTTCGAGCAGGGGCAGAAGGTCCTGTTCCTGCCCGACCAGCACCTCGGCCGCAACACCGCGGTGCGCGACATGGGCTTCTCGCTGGACGACTGCGTCCTGTACAACCCCCACAAGCCGAACGGCGGCCTGACCGCCGAGCAGCTGCGCGACGCCAAGATGATCCTCTGGCGCGGCCACTGCTCGGTGCACGGCCGGTTCAGCCTGGACTCGGTGAACGACGTCCGCGAGCGCATCCCCGGCGTCACCGTCCTGGTGCACCCGGAGTGCAAGCACGAGGTCGTCGCCGCCGCGGACATGGTCGGCTCGACGGAGTACATCATCAAGGCGCTCGACGCCGCCGAGCCCGGCTCCAAGTGGGCCATCGGCACCGAGCTGAACCTCGTCCGCCGCCTCGCCAAGGCGCACCCGGACAAGGAGATCGTCTTCCTGGACCGCGCGGTCTGCTTCTGCTCCACCATGAACCGGATCGACCTGCCGCACCTCGTCTGGGCGCTGGAGTCGCTGGTCGAGGGCCGGGTGCCGAACGTGATCACCGTCGACCCGGAGACCGAGCGGTACGCCAAGGCGGCGCTGGACCGGATGCTCGCCCTGCCGTAACACTCGCCCTGCCGCAACAGCGGCGGACGCACGAAGGGCGGGCCCCCTCCGAGTGGAGGGGGCCCGCCCTTTCGTCTGGCGCCGAGCGGTGCGGAAGGCTACTCCGGGTACCCGGGGATGACGCCCTCGTCATCGGCCATCAGCAGCGCGCGGACCTCGTCGATCGTCGCCTCCGCGGCCGGCAGGATCAGCTCGGACGGCTCCAGCGAGTCGTCCGGCAGCCTGGTGCCGTACTGCTTCACGGCGTCCAGCAGCTTGCCGTACGCCGAGCGGAAGAGCTCCTCGTCGCCCGAGTCGACCGCGGTGACGAGCTCCGCGTCGAGCTCGTTGAGCAGGTTGAGGTGGGCCTCGCCGACCTCGTACTGCCCCTCACCCATGACCCTCATGATCATGCCGTGCGTCTCCCTGGTTCGTGGGTGGAGCTCAGCTCACTTGTTGTAGTTGATGCGCGGGGTGTCCTGCGGCGCATCGTGCGGCTGCTGCTGCGGCTTGCCCTGCTCGATCGCGGCCGGACCGGCAGCCGGACCGCCCGACAGCTCGGCCTTCATGCGGGCCAGCTCCAGCTCGACGTCCGAACCGCCGGCGACGCGCTCCAGCTCCGCCTCGATGTCGTCCTTGCGGCCGAGACCGCTCGCGTCGTCGAGCGCGCCGGAGGCCAGCAGCTCGTCGATCGCGCCGGCCCGCGCCTGCATCTGCGCGGTCTTGTCCTCGGCGCGCTGGATCGCCAGGCCGACGTCGCCCATCTCCTCCGAGATCCCGGAGAAGGACTCGGCGATGCGGGTCTGCGCCTGGGCCGCGGTGTAGGTGGCCTTGATGGTCTCCTTCTTGGTGCGGAAGGCGTCCACCTTCGCCTGCAGCCGCTGGGAGGCGAGCGTGAGCTTCTCCTCCTCGGCCTGGAGCGCCTGGTACTGCGCCTCCAGGTCGTTGATCTGGGACTGCATGTTGGCCTTGCGGGTCAGCGCCTCGCGCGCGAGGTCCTCGCGGCCGAGCGACAGCGCCTTGCGGCCCTGGTCCTCGTACTTCGCGGACTGCTGCTGGAGCTGGGTCAGCTGGAGTTCCAGGCGCTTGCGCGAGGTCGCGACGTCCGCGACGCCACGCCGTACCTTCTGCAGCAGTTCGAGCTGCTTCTGGTAGGAGTAGTCGAGCGTCTCACGGGGATCCTCCGCCCGGTCCAAGGCCTTGTTCGCCTTGGAGCGGAAGATCAACCCCATACGCTTCATGATTCCGTCGCTCATGGGCCTCGGGTGCCCCCTTCTCCGGCCTGCGGTCTCTATCTCGTTACCAGACACGACGAGTGTATGTGCAGCGAGCCCGTCGCCGCAGTGCACCTGCCTGCAACAAGACTGCTACAGCGCCGGGTGCCTCTTCCTCATCCCCCGGGTGGATCCCATTCTCATCCCCCCAATCCTCCACCCGACTGATCCCCTACGGGAAGGGGCCGGAAAACCCCGGGCGGGTTCCCACCTCGCGGATCGATACGCGTTTGCGTCCGAGGCCGCCCCGAGAAGCGCCGCCGCACCCCGTACGCTGGTGGTGTGTTCCGACGCCGTTCAGATGATGCCGCTGCCTCCACCGTGCTGGAGAAGCAGGACGAGACGACCCAGGCCCGCGACCCGCAGGCCAAGAAGGGCCGGCCCACGCCCAAGCGCAGTGAGGCCGAGGCCAACCGGCGTACCCGGGTGGTCGTGCCCAAGGACCGCAAGGAGGCCGCCAAGCAGGCCCGCGACCGGATGCGGGTCGAGCGCGAGAAGCAGCGCCAGGCGCTCATGGACGGTGACGAGCGCCACCTGCCCGCGCGCGACAAGGGCGCGGTGCGCAAGTTCGCCCGCGACTACGTGGACGCCCGCTGGTCGCTGGCCGAGTTCTTCCTCCCCGCGGCCGTGCTCATCCTGGTCCTCAGCATCGTCAAGGTGCCGGCCCTGCAGCTGCTGTCCACCCTGCTGTTCCTGCTGTTCTTCGTGCTGGTCGCGCTGGACTTCGTCCGCCTCGGCCTCGGCCTGCGCAAGCAGCTCGGCGAGCGCTTCGCGGGCCAGAACACCCGCGGAACGGTCGCCTACGGCCTGATGCGCATCCTGCAGATGCGCCGGCTGCGGCTGCCCAAGCCGCAGGTCCGTCGCGGGGAGCGGCCCTGACCGCCGAACCGGTGGACTCCGGCTGGGCCCCGCCGTCCTGGGAGGGGCCCGGCCTCTACGCGCTGCCGGGCCAGGGCGACGGCGGGCACGACCGGCTCGGCCAGGAGCGCGCGGGCCAGGAGCGGGCCGGCCAGGAGCGCCGGCTGCCCTCCCGCAGCGGCTCCTTCGCCGGCGGCACCGCCGCGTGGCTGGACCGGCTCGGCGGACTGCGCAACTTCGTGCGCCAGGAGCTCGTCAGCCGGCAGCTCGCCGACCAGCTGGCCGGCCGCACCGCGCAGCGCGTCCTCGACATCGGCTGCGGCCAGGGCACCCAGGCGCTGCGCCTGGCCCGGGCCGGCCACTACGTCACCGGCATCGACTCCGACCCGGTCGCGCTCGGCGTCGCCCAGGGGGCGCTCGCCGAGGAGGCGCCCGAGGTCCGCGGGCGGATCCAGCTGCTCAGCGGCGACGGCCACCAGTGCGGGCGCTGGTTCGGCCCGCGCAGCTTCGACGTCGTGCTCTGCCACGGCGTCCTGATGTACCTGCCCGACCCGGACCCGATGATCGCCTCGCTGGCCCGGCTGCTCGCGCCCGGCGGACTGCTCTCGCTGCTCGTCCGCAACCGCGACGCGCTCGCCCTGCGGCCCGCCGCCGCCGGGGACTGGCGGGCCGCCCTGCACGCGTTCGAGAGCGACCGCTACTACAACCGGCTCGGACTGGCCGCCCGCGCCGACCGGCTCGCCGACCTGTCCGTCACGCTCTCCGAGGTGTCGGTGCCGCTCAAGCACTGGTACGGCGTGCGGGTCTTCACCGACAACGCCCCCGACGACGCGGCCCCGCCGGTGGACGGGCGCCAGCTGGCCCAGCTGCTGGAGGCCGAGGACCGCGCCGGGCGCACCGACCCCTACCGGCAGGTGGCCGCGCTGCTGCACGTCATCGGGGCCAAGTAGCGCCCCCTGACGGGCGGTTGCGCCGGTCAGTCCTCGTGCAGGCTCATCGAGTAGACGACCCGGTCGTCGTCCAGCAGGACGGCGTTGTCGACACCGTCCTCGGCGAGCTGCTTCCAGGTCTCGCCGATCCAGGTCTCGGCGTCGCCCTGGCCGGCGAACTCCTCGTGCCCGACGCCCGGCGCCACCTCGGTGCCGTCCGCCTTCTCGTACCGCCACGTCCAGACCATGCCCGGCTCCTCCCGCCGACGACCCTGCCAGTGTGCTGCGCACCTTAGCCTGCCCGGCACGATCTTCCGTATGCCCGGTCCGGCAGGATGGGAACCATGGCGACCCACCCCGAACCCTCCCGCACGCTCCTCCTCGGCGGTGCGCGCTCCGGCAAGTCCACCAAGGCCGAACTGCTCCTCGCCGACCGGGCGGACGTCCTGTACGTCGCCACCGGCGGCACCCGGGACGGCGACGCCGAGTGGGCCCAGCGGGTCGCCCTGCACCGCGAGCGGCGCCCGGCGAGCTGGCGCACCGCCGAGACCTGCGACCTGGAGGCGGTCCTCGCGGACACCGCCGATCCGGCCCCGGTGCTCGTCGACTGCCTTGCGCTGTGGCTGACTTCGGTGATGGACGAGTGCGGCGCCTGGGACGACGCGGCCTGGGCCGGCGGCGCCGAGGCCGCCGTGCAGCGGCGGTGCGACGCCCTCGCACGGGCCTGGGCGGCGACCGGGCGGCACGTCGTCGCCGTGAGCAACGAGGTCGGCATGGGCGTCGTCCCGGCGACCGCGGCCGGCCGCCGCTTCCGCGACACCCTGGGACGGCTCAACATGGCCGTGGCGGACGCCTCGCAGCGTGTGCTGCTGGTCGTGGCCGGGCAGGTTCTGACGGTCAAGCCAGCCGCAGCGTGAACACCTGCGGCGTGTAGCCTCTCGGACGATGGACACGACCGTGGATCTCGATACGTTCTCCTCGCTCGTCGAGCGCCCCGACGAGAGCGCCCGGCGGGCCGCCGACGAACGCTGGCAGGCGGCCGACCGGCCGCGCGGCGGGCTCGGCAAGCTGGAGGAGCTGGGCAGCTGGCTGTCGTCCGTGCAGGGGCGCTCCCCGGTGCGGCCGGTCTCGGCGCCCAAGGTGCTGCTGTTCGCCGCCGACCACGGCGTGGCCGCGCTCGGGGTGTCCCGGCTGCCCGCCGCGGGCGGCACCGCGGCCCGGGTGCGGGCCGTGCTCGACGGCACCGCGCCGGTCGCCCGGCTGGCCTCCCGGTACGGCGCCGACGTACGGATCGTCGACGTCGCGGTGGACACCGACCCGGCGGACTTCCCGGACGAGGTGGTCGGCCACCGGATCCGGCGCGGCTCCGGGCGGATCGACATCGAGGACGCCCTCACGCCCGAGGAGACCGTCCGGGCCTTCCGGGCCGGCATGGCCGTCGCCGACGAGGAGGCCGACGCCGGGACGGACCTGGTGCTCCTCGGCGACCTCGGGGTCGGCTCGACGACCGTCGCCGGGGTGCTGATCGGCGCCCTGTGCGGGACGGACGCCGCCGCGGTGACCGGGCGCGGCTCGGGCATCGACGACCGCGTCTGGATGGTCAAGTGCGCGACCATCCGGGACTCGCTGCGGCGGGCCCGGCCGGTCCTCGGCGACCAGCTGGCGCTGCTCGGCGCCACCGGCGGCGCGGACTTCGCGGCCATCACCGGCTTCCTGCTCCAGGCCGCCGTGCGCAAGCTGCCGGTCGTGCTGGACGGGGTCGTCTCGGCGGCCTGCGCGCTGGTCGCGCAGCGGATCGCGTTCCGGGCGCCGGAGTGGTGGCGCGCCGGGCAGTCCAGCGGGGAGCCGGCCCAGGCCAAGGCGTACGACCGCCTGACGCTGACGCCGATGCAGGAGCAGGGGATCACGATGGGCGAGGGCGTCGGCGCGCTGCTGGCGCTGCCGCTGCTCCAGGCCGCCGGGGACGCGCTCGCGGACGAGGCGCCGCGCGCGTACGTGCCGGCGGCACCCAAGGAGCAGCCGAGGCTGCCGTCGGCGGCGGACCTGCTGCGGCGGCTGTAGGCGCGCACCGGTACGGACAACCGGCGGACGGCGGCTCGGGTTTCGGGCCGCCGTCCGCCGTCTCACACAGTTAGGAAGTGCGGCGTGGAGCGGGCCGGCTGGGGCGACGGGCTGCGGTTCGCGTTCGGGACGCTGTCGGTCCTGCGGGTGCGGGTCGAGCGGTGGGACCGGGCGGCCGGGGGGCGGGCCATGGTGCTGGCGCCGGCCGTGGGACTCGTGCTGGGCGGGATCGCGGCCGGGGCCGGGGCACTCGTCGCCTGGCGGGCGGGCGGGCTGCTCGGGGCGGTCACGGCGGTGGGCGTGCTCGCGGCGCTCACCCGGGGGCTGCACCTGGACGGGCTCGCGGACGTCGCGGACGGACTGGGCAGCGGGAAGCCCGCCGAGGACGCGCTGCGCATCATGAAGCAGTCCGATATCGGGCCCTTCGGCGTACTTGTGCTGCTTCTCGCCCTGTTCGCCCAGATCGCCGCATTGGCCGGACAGTTCGGGCACTCGCCGCTGCGCGGGGCGCTGGCGGTCCTGTGCTCCGCGGTGGCCGCGCGGTGCGCGCTCGCATGGGGCTGCCTGCGGTCGGTTCCGCCCGCGCGGCCGGGCGGACTCGGGGCGATGGTGGCGAGCACCGTCGCTCCCCCGGCCGCCCTGGCCGCGACGGCCGCGACGGCGCTCCTTCTGGCCATTCTCGGCCTGTTTGACGGCTCGTCATCCGTCCGCCTCCCCCTGGCCCTCGCCCTCGGGGTCGGCTGCGCGTGGCTGCTGCTCCGCCGCTGCGTACGGCGCTTCGGCGGCATCACCGGGGACGTGCTCGGCGCCGCGGCGGAGACCGCCGCGACCGGCTCGTTGTTCGCCCTGGCGTTGCTGGCCTGACACCGGGCGGCGCGTGATCCCACCATGCGGACTACCATGCGGGGAGCACCGCAGCCCTGCACCGTCGCAGGTCCTGCCCGCCCGGCGCCGAGCGTGGAGCCGGGGCCTCTGGTGTGCGTGTCCGCGAACGGCGGGTGCGCGTAGCCAGGGGACCCGGACCCGGACCGCGCCGGAGGGACACCCGCGACGCCCGCCGGGCTGCGCCGGTGCGGCAGCCTCGCCGCACCCGGCCGTGGACCGCGAAAGAACAGGACGCATTACGTGACTGCATTGTCTGTGAGCACCTCCGCCGCCGCCTCGCTGCGTGCGGACGCGCTGGTGGTCGGTGTCGCGAAGGGCCCCAAGGGCATCGTGCTGGCCGCCGGCACCGACGCCGTGAACGAGGCGTTCGAGGGCAAGCTGGCCGAGGTCCTCACCACCCTGGGCGCGACCGGCGCCGAGGGCGAGGCCGTCAAGGTCCCCGCTCCCGCCGGGCTGAAGGCCGCGCTCGTGCTCGCGGTCGGCCTCGGCGAGGCGGCCGAGGAGGGCTACGGCCTGGAGACGCTGCGCCGCGCCGCCGGTGTCGCCGCCCGCACCCTGGCCGGCGCCAAGAAGGCCGCGCTGGCCCTGCCCGCCGAGTCCGCGGACGAGGTCGAGGCCGTCGCCCTCGGCGGTCTGCTCGGCTCGTACGCCTTCGGCACCTACAAGGGCGAGGGCGGCAAGGAGCCGGTCGGCGAGCTCGTCGTGCTGGCCCCGCGCAAGGGCAGCAAGGACTCCAAGGCCGCCGTGGAGCGCGCCGCCGCGATCGGCGAGGAGATGAACCGGGCCCGCGACCTGGTCAACACCGCCCCGAACGACCTGAACCCGAAGAGCTTCGCCGCGATCGTCCAGGCCGCCGGCAAGGAGCACGGCCTCAAGGTCGAGGTGCTGGACGAGAAGGCGCTCACCAAGGGCGGCTTCGGCGGCCTGCTGGGCGTCGGCAACGGCTCGGCGAACCCGCCCCGGCTGGTGAAGGTGGCCTACACCCACCCGAAGGCCAAGGCCACGCTCGCCTTCGTCGGCAAGGGCATCACCTACGACTCGGGCGGCATCTCGCTGAAGCCGGCCGGCCACAACGAGACCATGAAGTGCGACATGGCCGGCGCCGCCGCCGTGTTCGCCACCGTGGTCGCGGCCAAGCGCCTCGGCCTGGCCGTCAACGTCACCGGCTGGCTCGCGCTGGCCGAGAACATGCCGTCCGGCTCCGCCACCCGCCCGGGCGACGTGCTGCGCATGTACGGCGGCAAGACCGTCGAGGTGCTGAACACCGACGCCGAGGGCCGCCTGGTGCTGGCCGACGCGATCGTGCGCGCCGGCGAGGAGAACCCGGACGCCATCGTCGACGTGGCCACCCTGACCGGCGCCATGGTGCTGGCCCTGGGCAACCGCACCTTCGGCGTGATGTCCAACAACGACGAGCTGCGCGAGACCCTGCACACCGTCGCGGGCGAGGTCGGCGAGCAGTCCTGGCCGATGCCGCTGCCGGCCGAGCTGCGCAAGGGCATGACCGAGTCGACCATCGCCGACCTGGCCAACATGGGCGAGCGCATGGGCGGCGGCCTGGTGGCCGGTCTGTTCCTGAAGGAGTTCGTGGCCGAGGGCACCGACTGGGCGCACCTGGACATCGCCGGCCCGGCGTTCCACGAGGGCGCGCCGTTCGGCTACACCCCGAAGGGCGGCACCGCGAGCGCGGTGCGCACCCTGCTCGCCTACGCCGAGCGGACGGCGGCGGCGAAGGCCTGACCCGGCCCACCCGTTCGGAGGGGGCCCGGCGCACGTGCGCCGGGCCCCCTCCGGCGTTCCGGACGGGTTACCCGCAGGTAGGCCGCCACCCGGCCCCGCACCCCTGTTCGCTGCGGGCGAAACTTTGTTCCGCAGTGCGGAAGCAGCGGCGCCCGAAGGCCGTCACAGCGCCCGCCCGGTGGCTGTCAACCCGGCGTTGAGCTGCAATGATGCCCTTCCGTCGGGGGTGTTCCCACCCCCGTGACCACCCGGTGGGACACCCGCGGGGCGGACCCGGACATCAGCCGCCGTGAACAAGTGCGAAGATGTATTTCCGGCACGACTGGGCGCCCCACAAAGGCTTCCGACCCACCGGACCGCGACCGGCCCGGCGACCCACCCCATTGCATGGAGGACGTGACGTGGCGAACGACGCCAGCACCGTTTTCGACGTAGTCATTCTCGGAGGCGGAAGCGGCGGTTACGCCGCGGCGCTCCGCGCCGCTCAGCTGGGCCTGAGCGTCGCCCTGGTCGAGAAGGGTGAGCTGGGCGGCACCTGCCTGCACCGCGGCTGCATTCCGACCAAGGCGCTGCTGCACGCGGCCGAGATCGCCGACGAGACGAAGGAGGCCGCCGAGTTCGGCGTGCTGGCCACCTTCCAGGGCATCGACATCAACGGCGTCCACAAGTACAAGGACGACGTCATCGCCGGCCTGTACAAGGGCCTCCAGGGCCTGGTCGCCTCCCGCAAGGTGACCTTCATCCAGGGCGCGGGCAAGCTCTCCTCGCAGACCTCGGTGGACGTCAACGGCCAGCGCATCGAGGGCCGCCACATCGTCCTCGCCACCGGCTCCGTGCCGCGCTCGATCCCGGGCCTGGAGATCGACGGCGACCGCGTCATCTCCTCCGACCACGCGCTCAAGCTCGACCGCATCCCGAAGTCGGCCGTCATCCTCGGCGGCGGCGTCATCGGCGTCGAGTTCGCCTCGGTCTGGAAGTCCTTCGGCGTCGAGGTCACCATCGTCGAGGCGCTGCCGCACCTCGTCCCGCTGGAGGACGAGAACTCCTCGAAGCTGCTGGAGCGCGCGTTCCGCAAGCGCGGCATCAAGTTCGAGCTGAAGGCCCGCTTCTCGGGCGTCGAGTACACCGAGGCCGGTGTCCGCGTCTCCACCGAGAACGGCAAGCAGATCGACGCCGACCTGCTGCTCGTCGCCATCGGCCGCGGCCCGGTCTCGGCCGGCCTCGGCTACGAGGAGAACGGCGTCGCGATGGACCGCGGCTACGTCCTCGTCGACGAGTACATGCGCACCAACGTGCCCACCATCTCGGCCGTCGGTGACCTCGCCCCGACCCTGCAGCTCGCCCACGTGGGCTTCGCCGAGGGCATCCTGGTCGCCGAGCGGCTGGCCGGCCTGAAGCCGATGCCGATCGACTACGACGGCGTCCCGCGCGTGACGTACTCCAACCCCGAGGTGGCCTCTGTCGGCATCTCCGAGGCCAAGGCCGTCGAGCTGTACGGCAAGGACAAGGTCGTCACCCTCAAGTACAACCTGGCCGGCAACGGCAAGAGCAAGATCCTGAAGACCGCCGGCGAGATCAAGCTCGTCCAGGTCAAGGACGGCGCCGTGGTCGGCGTCCACATGGTCGGCGCCCGCATGGGCGAGCAGGTCGGCGAAGCCCAGCTGATCTACAACTGGGAGGCCCTGCCGGCCGAGGTCGCGCAGCTGATCCACGCGCACCCGACCCAGTCCGAGGCCCTGGGCGAGGCGCACCTGGCGCTGGCCGGCAAGCCGCTGCACGCGCACGACTGATCACGCCCCCACCCCCGTTCCGGTACTTCCGTACTTCCCGTACTCCCGTACGCAAGACTTGATAGGAGTCGCTGAAACCATGGCGGTCTCAGTAACACTGCCCGCGCTGGGCGAGAGCGTTTCCGAGGGCACCGTCACCCGCTGGCTGAAGGCCGAGGGTGAGCGTGTCGAGGTCGACGAGCCGCTGCTCGAGGTCTCGACCGACAAGGTCGACACCGAGATCCCGGCGCCGGCCTCCGGCATCCTGGCCTCGATCAAGGTCGGCGAGGACGAGACCGTCGAGGTGGGCGCCGAGCTGGCGATCATCGACGACGGCTCCGGCGCCCCGGTCCCCGCCGCTGCTCCGGCCGCCGCGGCCGCGCCCGCCGCCGCCCCGGCCCCGGTCGCCGCTCCGGCTCCCGTCGCCGCTCCGGCTCCGGTTGCCGCTCCGGCCCCCGTTGCCGCTCCGGCCGCTCCGGCCGGCGACGCCACCCCGGTCGTGCTGCCCGCGCTGGGCGAGTCGGTCACCGAGGGCACCGTCACCCGCTGGCTGAAGGCCGAGGGTGAGACCGTCGAGGTCGACGAGCCGCTGCTCGAGGTCTCCACGGACAAGGTCGACACCGAGATCCCGTCGCCGGTCGCCGGCGTCGTCGTCAAGATCCTGGTCGGCGAGGACGAGACCGCCGAGGTCGGCGCTCAGCTCGCGCTGATCGGCGCCCCGGGTGCGGCTACTGCCGCCCCGGCTCCGGTTGCCGCCCCGGCTCCGGTCGCTGCTCCGGCTGCCCCGGCTCCGGTCGCCGCTCCGGCTGCTCCGGCCCCGGTCGCCGCCCCGGCTCCCGTTGCCGCTCCGGCTCCCGTTGCCGCTCCGGCTGCCCCGGCTCCGGTCGCCGCCCCGGCCCCCGTTGCCGCCCCGGCTCCGGTCGCCCCGGCCGCCCCGGTGGCCGACGCCGGTGACGCCTACGTCACCCCGCTGGTGCGCAAGCTCGCCGCCGAGCACGGTGTCGCGCTGTCCGCCGTCACCGGTACCGGTGTCGGCGGCCGCATCCGCAAGCAGGACGTCATCGCCGCCGCCGAGGCCGCCAAGGCCGCGCCGGCTCCGGTCGCCGCTGCCGCCCCGGCCGCCGCGCCGAAGGCCGCCGCCGCTCCGTCCGCCCTGCGCGGCCAGACGGTCAAGATGACCCGCATGCGCAAGGTCATCGGCGACAACATGCTGAAGGCCCTGCACGAGCAGGCCCAGCTGACCAGCGTGGTCGAGGTGGACGTCACCAAGATCATGTCGCTGCGCGGCAAGGCCAAGGACTCCTTCCTCGCCCGCGAGGGCGTCAAGCTGTCCCCGATGCCGTTCTTCGTCAAGGCCGCCGCCCAGGCGCTGAAGGCCCACGCGGCCATCAACGCCCGGATCAACGAGGCCGAGGGCACCATCACCTACTTCGACACCGAGAACATCGGTATCGCGGTGGACTCCGAGAAGGGTCTGATGACCCCGGTCATCAAGGGTGCGGGCGACCTCAACATCGCCGGCATCTCGAAGAAGACCGCCGAGCTGGCCACCAAGGTCCGCGACAGCAAGATCACCCCGGACGAGCTGTCCGGTGCGACCTTCACCATCAGCAACACCGGCTCGCGCGGTGCGCTGTTCGACACCGTGATCGTGCCGCCGAACCAGGTCGCCATCCTGGGCATCGGCGCCACCGTCAAGCGCCCGGTCGTCATCGAGGCCGACGGCGGCACCGCCATCGGCATCCGCGACATGACCTACCTGTCGCTCTCCTACGACCACCGCCTGGTGGACGGCGCCGACGCCGCCCGCTACCTGGTCGCGGTCAAGGAGATCCTGGAGGCCGGCGAGTTCGAGGTCGAGCTCGGCCTCTGACCCCCCGTGGTCCCCGCGGAACCCCGCACCGTCCCCGGACGGCGCGGGGTTCCGCCGTTCCCGGCCCGGCCGCCGACGAACGTTCCGCCGGGCGTCACCAGCGTTTCGCCGGGCCATGGCATGCGCGGAGGCGGGCGAACGGGGATGCTGGAGCGGTGATGGACGAGACCGACTTCTGGCAGATCATCGACGAGACCCGGGAGGCCGCCGACGGCGACCCCGACGAGCAGGCCGACCGGCTGGTGGAGCACCTCGTCCAGCTGACCCCGGACGACGTCATCGACTTCGGCCGGCTCTTCGAGGCCCGCTTCCAGCGCGCCTACCGGTACGACCTGTGGGGCGCCGCCCACCTGCTGCTCGACGGCGCCTCCGAGGACACCTTCGACTTCTTCCGCTGCTGGCTGATCGGCCAGGGCCGGGACGTCTTCGAGGGCGGGCTGCACGAGCCGGACGACCTGGCCGACCTCCTGCCCGAGTTCGACGAGGAGGAGGACGGCGAGGCCGAGGACCTCGGCTACGCCGCCGACGAGGCCTACGAGCAGCTCACCGGCCTGCCGCTGCCCGAGGTGGGCGGGCGGCAGGCGGGCCGCCCGGCGGGGACGCCGCTGGACTTCGAGGACCCGGACGCGATGGCGAAACGCTTTCCCAAGCTCTGGGAGCGCTACGGGGATTAGAGCGCCGTCCTCCGGGGGGTCAGGTGGTGCTGCCCGTGCCGGCGCTGCCGTCCTGCTTGATGCCCCGGAGGATCTGGTCCAGGACGGAGGCGTCCGGCGCGGCCGGGTCGTCGTCCACGCCGCCCTCGAACACGACGAACCCGCCACCCTTGGCCGGGACAGTGGCCAGCAGGACGTAGCCCTGGGTGCCGTCCGAGGTGCGCACGTGCCAGCGGGAGGCGTAGCCGAGCACCCCGGCGACGGTGACGTAGGCCGAGCCCGAGTCGGTGTGCGAGGTGATCCCGGTGAAGATCGCGGCCGCGTAGTCGGGCATCGCGGCCTCGGCGGCGGCCTTGGCGGTGGCGCCCTGGACGGTGTCCTTCTGGATCGCGAACTGGCCGCGGATGCAGGTGTTGTTCCCGTCCGGGCAGGTGTAGCGGCCGGAGCCGAGGTAGACCGTCGACTTGGTGTTGTTGGTCTGCGCCTCCCAGCCGTCGAACAGCGGGACGGTGATGGCGTGCTGGGCGTCCGGCACGGTGCCCTTGAGGACGGGCGCGGGCTTGGGCGCCTGCTGCGTCTGCGTCGGGGTCGGCACGGTGGTGGGGAGCGTGTAGGTCGGGCTGGGGGCCGGGTCCTGGCTCCGGGTGACGGTGACCGTCGGGTTCGGGGTCGGGTCGGCCGACGGGGAGCCGCCGGCGAGCGTCAGGCCGGCGATCACCGCACCGACGACGAGGACCGCGACGGCGATGCCGATGACGACGCCCGGCTTCACGCCTCCGCCGCGGGCCGGCGGCGGGTAGCCGTAGCCGGGCGGCTGGGCGCCGGGGTAGGCCGGGCCGTACTCCTGGTTCCCGTAGCCCTGGCCGTACTCGGGGGCGCCGTAGCCCTGGCCCGGGTAGCCGTAGCCGGGGGCCTGGCCGCCGGGGTAGCCGTAGCCGGGCGGCGGCGCGTCCTGCGGGGCCGGGGCTGGGGCGCCGTAGCCGTACCCGGCGGCCGGGGCCGAGGGCCCCGGCGGCTGCCAGCCCTGGGTCGGCGCGTCGGCGACCTGGGCGGCGCCGCCCTGGAGCGGGCGCACCTCGGAGGTCCAGGCGTTGCCGTCCCACCAGCGCTCCTGACCGGGCGCGCCGTCCGCACCGGGTACCGGGTACCACCCGGGAGGCGTCGAGTTGCTCACGGGCGTACCGTACCCGGCACGACGGCGGTCGAGACAGCGCGGGTCGGTCACGACTCTGCACCACTCGTTCACAACTGACACACCGTCAGGAGTGGTGGACGAACGACCGGCCGGGGCGCTCAGCCGGTGAGGCGGCGGGCCATCCAGATGTCGTCCACGTACGAGCCGTCGATCAGGAACTCCTCGGCGAGCGAGCCCTCGACGACGAAGCCGCAGCTCTCGTAGAGGCGCCGGGCCGGGGTGTTCCAGCCGAGGACGCGCAGCGTCATCTTGCGCGCGCCCTCGGCGTGCGCCGCGGCGCACGCGGCCTCGACCAGCTTCCGGCCGACGCCCCGGCCGCGCACGGAGGCGTCGACGGCCAGGCCCTGGATCTGCCGGACGTGCCGGTTGCTGGCGAGCGGGGTGGCCGGGACCGGGCGGATGTAGCCGACGATCCGGCCGTCGAGGAGGGCGAGCAGGTACTGCTCCGGGGCGTGCCGCTCGTCGAAGACGCCGTCCTCCTCGGGCGGCTGCGGGGCGACCTCGGACAGGGGGGACCACGCGGCGCGGTTGAGGGCGGCGAGTTCGCGCTCGTCCTCCGGCCTGGCCGGTCGGATGATCAGATCGTCATCGTGCATGCGTGTCAGCCTAATGAGGGGTGTCCAAACTTCCCACGGGTTAAGAGCTGGGAGGATGGGGCCCATGCGCATCGCTGTCACAGGCTCCACGGGTTTGATCGGTTCGGCGCTCGTCCGCTCCCTGACGGCGGACGGCCACGAGGTGGTCCGGCTGGTCCGGCACCGCTCCAGGACGGGTCCGCAGCCCGACGGCACCACGGCCATCGGCTGGAACCCGCTGCTCGGCCAGGTGGACCGGGACGGACTGGCCGGCGTCGACGCCGTCGTGCACCTGGCGGGCGCCGGGGTCGGCGACCACCGCTGGACGGACGCCTACAAGCGGGAGATCCGGGAGAGCCGGGTGCTCGGCACCGAGACGCTCGCCGTCGCGCTGGCCGAGCTCGAGGAAGCGCCGAAGGTCTTCGTCAGCGCCTCCGCGGTCGGCGTGTACGGGCAGACCGGCGACCGGGTGATCGACGAGGACTCCCCCCTCGGCGACGACTTCCTCGCCGAGGTGTGCGTGGAGTGGGAGGCCGCCGCGCGGCCCGCCGAGCGCGCCGGGATCCGGGTCGTCCACCCGCGCACCGGGCTCGTGCTGTCCGCGGCCGGCGGGGCCGGCGGGCGGCTGTTCCCGCTGTTCAAGCTCGGCCTGGGCGGGCGGCTCGGCGACGGGCGGCAGTACTGGAGCTACATCTCGCTGGCCGACGAGGTCGCCGCGCTGCGCTTCCTGATCGACCGGGAGGACCTGTCGGGTGCCTTCAACCTCACCGCACCGGAGCCGGTGACCAACGCCGAGCTGACCGCGGCCCTCGGGCGCGTGCTCAGCCGGCCGACGCTGTTCCCGGTGCCGGAGGCGGTGCTGAAGGCGGTGCTCGGGGAGCTCGCGATCGAGGTCGTCGGCAGCCACCGGGTGGTGCCCCGGCGACTGCTCGACGCCGGCTTCGAGTTCACGCACACGGACGTCGACGCGGCGGTGCGGGCGGCCCTCTGACGGCCCTCCGTCCCGGGGCCGGGCGTGCGTGCCCGGGGCCGGGAAACGTACCGGGGCCCGGCGTGCGTGCCCGGGGCCCGGAAACGTACCGGGGCCCGGCGTGCGTGCCCGGGGCCCGGAAACGTACCGGGGCCGGGCGTGCGTTCCCGGGGCCCGGAAACGTACCGGGCGTACGGCATTCGTGCTGGCCACGGGCATATGCCGAGCGGGGGTCGGACGGGGCTCCGGCAGGGGGCGCACGGGAGCACGCGGTGGGCGCGTTGCACGCCCCCGGTGACCGTGCGCGCCCGCCGACCCCCGAACCCGGCCGCCACGGCGCACAGTCCGTGACCGCGCCCCCGCCCACGCCCTTCCCGGCACCCGATCCGGCCCGATGCGCTTGTCTGACGCTCACACTGACTGGGCATCACATCGTCGGACCGTGTCCCGGCACCCCGCTGCCTGCGTCGGCCGGAGCCCCGGGAACCAGGGAGGGAGCACGCCCGTGCCCACGTACGACTTCACCCGCCGCGCCCGCCGACCGTCCGACCCGGACGTCGTCGTGGTGGGCGGCGGCCTCGCGGGCCTGACCGCCGCCCGCGCGCTCACCGGCCAGGGCCTCACCGTTCAGCTCCTCGAACGCGCCGACCGGATCGGCGGCCGCATGGCCACCCGCGAGCTGGACGGATTCCGGCTCGACGACGGCAGCCACCTGCTCAACACCGCGTTCCCCGAACTGCGCCGCGCGCTCGACGTCGACCGCCTGGAACTGCGCCCGCTCGCGCCCGGCGTACTCGTGCACAGCGCCGGCCGCCGCTACCGCGCCGGGGACCCTCAGCTCACCGCCGCCCGGCAGGCCGCCGTCCGGGCCCCGCTCGGCAGCCCGTTGGACAAGGCCCGCCTCGGCAGCTACCTGGCCCGGCTCGCCGCCACCCCGGCCGGGCGGATCCACGCCCGCCCCGAGACCACCGCCGCCCGCGCGTTCACCGGCCACGGGCTCGCCCCGCGCACCGTCGACGGCTTCCTGCGGCCGCTGCTCAGCGCCCTGCTCAGCGACCCGGCGCTCGGGACCAGCAGCCGGATCGCCGAACTGGTCCTGCGCTCCTACGCCCGCGGGCGGCTCTGTCTGCCCGCCGGCGGCATCGCGACCGTGCCGGCCCAGCTGGCCGCCGCGCTGCCCGCCGGCACCGTGCGCACCGGGATCGAGGTCACCGGGATCGCGGCCGACGGCGTCGAGACCGCCGCGCACGGCCGGATCGGCGCGCAGGCCGTCGTCATCGCCACCGACGCCCGCTCCGCCGTCGAGCTCATGCCCGGACTGCGGCTGCCGGACTTCCACCCCGTCACGACCTTCTTCCACGCCGCCGACCGGTCCCCGGTGAACGAACCCGTCCTCCTCCTGGACGCCGACCGGCCCGGCGGCCAGCCGCCGCTCGTCTCGCACTCGCTGGTGCTCAGCGAACTGGACCCCTCGTACGCCCCGGCCGGTCAGGCGCTCGTCGCGACCACCGTGCTCGGGCGGCGCGCCTTCGACGCGGGCGGCCCGGCCGGGCTCGAACCGGCCGTCCGGGCCCGGCTCGCGGAGCTGTACGGGACGTCGACCCGGGGCTGGCAGTTCCTCAGCGTCCGGCACCTGCCCGACGCGCTGCCCGCCATGCCGCCGCCGCACAACCCGCAGCGGCCGGTCCGGGTGCTCGCCGGGCTGTACGTCGCCGGGGACCACCGGGACACCAGCTCCGTGCAGGGCGCCCTGGTCTCCGGACGGCGGGCGGCGCGGGCCGTGCTGCGCGACCTCGGGCTGCCGGCCTCGGCGCGGGAGGCGGAGGCCGCGGCCTGACGGCGGTCACGGCTGCCCGGAACACGCGGACAGCCTGCCGGGACGGCGGACCGGCATCGTGCCAGGATGCCGCTATGCCCGCTATGACTGCTATTCGTGGGGTTTCGCCCGTTGCGGCGCCCGCCGCCGCCCGGGCCCTGCGGCCGGTCGCGCGGTGAGCGCCGCCGTCCACCCGCTCACGCTGATCCTGATCCCCGCCGCCGCGGTGGCCGCGCCGCTGCTCGCCGACCGGCTGCTGCGGTGGATCGCCGTCCCGACCGTCGTGTTCGAGATCGTGCTCGGCGTCCTGATCGGACCGGACGTCCTGGACTGGGCGCGCGTCGACGACCTCGTCACCGCGCTCTCCCAGTTCGGCCTCGCGATGCTGATGTTCCTGGCCGGGTACGAGATCGACTTCGCCAAGCTGCGCGGCGGCCCGCTGAAACGGGCGGGCACCGCGTGGCTGGCGACGGTCGTCCTCGGCCTCGGGGTGGGCGCGCTGGTCAACCCGAACCCGCTGGACGGCGCCTTCGCCGGGTTGGTGCTCACCACCACCGCACTCGGCACGATCCTGCCGATCCTCCGCGACTCGGGCGAACTCCCCACCCCCTTCGGCTCGTTGGTGATGGCCACCGGCGCCGTCGGCGAGTTCGGGCCGATCATCGCGATCGCGGTCCTGCTCAGCGGCAACTCCCCCGCCCGGACCGCCGTCATCCTCGGCGCCTTCGCCGTCATCACCGCCTTCGCGGTCCTCGGCGCGCAGCGGCCCCGGCCGGACTGGGTCACCCGGCTGATCGAGCGCACCCTGCGCACGTCCGGGCAGTTCGCGATCCGCGCGGTGATCCTGGTGCTCGCGGTGATGGTCGCCGCGGCGATCTGGCTCGACCTCGACATGCTGCTCGGCGCGTTCACCGCCGGGATCGTCTCCCGAATGCTGCTCTCCGGCGTCCGGGCGCACGAGGAGGAGGTGATCGAGGCGAAGCTGGAGAGCATCGGCTTCGGCTTCCTGGTACCGGTGTTCTTCGTGGTCAGCGGGATGAACTTCGACCTGGACGCGCTGCTGGACGACCCCGGCACGCTGCTGCTCGTCCCGGTGTTCCTGGTGCTGCTGCTCGCGGTGCGCGGGGCGCCTGCCGCGCTGCTCGCCCCGGCCGGGCTCGGGCAGCGCGACCGCGGCGCGCTCGGGCTGTACGCCGCGACGGCGCTGCCGCTGGTCGTGGTGATCACGACGATCGAGGTCGAGGCCGGGCACATGCCGTCCTCGACGGCCGCCGCGCTGGTCGGCGCGGGGATGCTCTCGGTGCTCGTCTTCCCGCTCGCCGCGCAGCGACTGCGCGGCGACGTCCGGCCGCTGGCGCCGGAGGCGGGGCGACCGCGGGTGCGCGCCGAGAGCTGGTGAGGCTGGGGCGTCTTTCGTCTTTGGAGTCGGGCCGGGTCAGGCGTCTTTCGGGTCGGGCCGGGTCAGGCGTCTTTGGGGCCGGGCCGGGTCAGGCGTCTTTCGGGTCGGGCCGGGTCAGGCGTCTTTCGGGTCGGGCCGGGCCGGGCCGGTGCGGGCCGGGCGTCGTCGTGCGCCCGGCCCTAGCATCCGTCGGCCTCCGTTGTCCGGCCTGCTGGGGTCAGATCACCCCCGCCTGGCGGGCCGTCTCCTCGAACGCCCGCGCCACCGGGCTGCCCCGGTAGGGCGTGAGGCGGCGGTGGAAGTCCCGGACGTACTCCAGCGAGCGGGCCGAGCGCATCTCCCCCGCCGCCCGCAGCGCGTCGGTGGCCATCGTGCAGGCCTCGTCGAGGTCGCCCATGCCGAGCCGCGCGGTGGCGAGCACCAGCCGGCAGAAGATCCGGCTGCGGGCGTACGCGGGCGAGCGCAGCCGCAGCGACTTCTCGGCGTGCTGCGCGGAGGTGCGCCACTGCTGGAGGTCGCGGTAGCAGTGGGCGAACTCGTCGGAGAGCTGAGCCTCGTCGAAGTACCGTGCCCAGGAGGGCAGTTCATCGCCGGGCCGGGCCGCGGCCAGCGAGCGCTCGGACCGTACGAGCGCCGTGGTGCACGCCCGGACGTCGCCCAGCAGGCCGTGCCCGCGCGCCTCGGCGGCGTGCAGCAGCGACTGGACGACGGGCGGCACCGCGGTGCCCACGCCCTGCTGGGCGACCCGGGCCAGCTGGACCGCCTCCCGGCCGTGGCCGAGGTGGACGGCCTGCTGGCTCATCGTCACCAGCACGTAGCCGCCGAGGGCGCGGTCGCCCGCGGCCTGGGACAGGCGCAGCGCCTGGACGAAGTAGCGCTGGGCGAGGCCGTGGGCGGCGATGTCGAAGGACGTCCAGCCGGCCAGCCTGGTGAGGTCGGCGACCGCGCCGAACAGGGCGCGGCCGATCTGCTCGCCGTAGCGGCCGCGCAGCATCGGCTCGGCCTCGCTCTCCAGGTAGCGCACCAGCGCCTGGCGGGCGTGGCCGCCGCCGTAGGCGTGGTCGAGCGCGCGGAAGAGGTCGCCGACGGCCCGGATGGCGGCGATGTCGCCGCGGCCGACGCGCAGGGCGGGGCGCTGCTCGCGGGCCGGGTCGGCGTACGGGGGCTCGACGGCCGCGGGCGGGCGGCGGCTCTGGGTGGGGACGCGGCTGAGCGCGGCGGCCGTGGCAGCCGGGCGCGGGCCTGGGCCGCCGGGGACCGGTCCGCGTGCCGGGCCCAGGGCCGCCGCACCGGGCGCGTTGGCCGTCGGCGGGCCCGCGGGCGGTGGGCCGGTGGCGGCGTCCGGGCGGGCCAGCGTGGAGCCGTCCCGGGCGACGCGCTCGTCGGTGCGGCCGATCAGCCAGTCCCGGCTGGGGACGACCAGGCCGGCCGGGGTGAAGGCGATCCGGCGCAGCTCGGACTGCGGGCCGTTGTCCTTGCGCCACATGCTCGCCACGATGTCCACCGCCTCCTGCGGTGTCTCGGCGAACTCCAGGCCCGCGTAGACCGGGGCGCAGGCGTCCAGACCGAGGTCCTGGGCGGTCAGGCGGCGGCCGAGGCGGCGGGTGAAGACCTCGGCGATCAACGCGGGCGTGGCGCCGCGCGGCTGCTGGCCGCGCAGCCAGCGGGTGACCGAGGTCTTGTCATAGCGCAGGTCGAGGCCGTGCTCCAGGCCGAGCTGGTCGACCCGGCGGGCCAGGCCGGCGTGCGAGAAGCCGGCCTCCTCGATCAGCGCCGCCAGGTGGCCGTTCTGCGGGGCCGGACCGGAGTGGCCCGCGTGGCCGCCAGGGTGGCCGGCGGCGGGTGCCGGGGGCGCGGCGGTCGCGGTGGCCGTGGCGGCCGCGGTGGCCGTGGCGGTCGCCGTCGCGGTGCCCGCGACGGCCGTGGGTGTCGCGGGCTGGTGCCGGTCGGGCATGGCCTGCTCGGGCAGCCGCAGCTCGTCGGCGGCCGGGGCGTGGGCGGTCAGGGCGTCAGGGGCGTCCGGAAGGGCCCGGCCGACCGGACCGCGGTGCTGGTCGAGCGGGTCGAGCGGTCCGTACGCCGGGCTGTCGGTTGCAGGCCGTTGGGGCATATCAGTCAACACCTCTCGGACGCCGCACCGGGCTCTACCAGCGCTTCGGCTGCCTGTGGCGGCGCCCCCTGTCGGGAATCGGCGTGAATGTAGCGAGCATTCGGGCGCTATGGGTGGATCTGACCGAGCAATCCTCCGAACGGGTGAAGCAACCGCGCCCATTGTGGGGAAGCCGGGACAGGATGGGTTTGGACTTCCAGGGTCGAACCGTCGATCGACCGTCATAGTGGTGACCACCACCGTCCATCAGCATGCTGTAGTGCCCCGGCACATGGGAGGCGAGCCGCCGGATTCCTACCGTTCTGGCCCATGGACACCACTACAGCCCGCCCGCTCGACGGCCGCACGGCCCTGGTCACCGGCGCCGCCTCGGGCATCGGCCGGGCCTGCGCCGAGGCCCTCGCCGGGGCCGGCGCCCGGGTCTACGTCGTCGACCTGGCGGCCGAACCGGCCCGGGAGCTCGCGGCCCGGATCGGCGGACACGCCGTCGTCGCGGACCTCGCCGACCCGCAGGCGGTCGACGCCCTGCCGGCCGACGCCGACATCGTGGTCAACAACGCCGGCCTCCAACACGTCGCCCCCGTCCACGAGTTCCCGCCCGAGCGCTTCTCCCTCATCCAACGCGTGATGGTGGAGGCCCCGTTCCGCATCCTGCGGCGCACCCTGCCCCACATGTACGAGCGGGGGTGGGGCCGCGTCGTGAACGTGTCGTCCGTCCACGGCCTGCGGGCCAGCGCGTTCAAGTCCGCGTACGTGACGGCGAAGCACGGGTTGGAGGGGCTCAGCAAGACGGTCGCGCTGGAGGCGGCGTCGTACGGGGTCACGAGCAACTGCATCAACCCGGGGTACGTCCGGACTCCGTTGGTGGAGAAGCAGATCGCGGCCCAGGCAGAGGCACATGGCATCCCGGAGGAGGAGGTGGTCGAGCGGATCATGCTCGACCGCACGGCCGTCAAGCGGCTCATCGAGCCCTCCGAAGTAGCCGCGCTGGCCCTCTGGCTCTGCACGCCGGCTGCTTCCTACATCACGGGCGCGAGCCTGCCGGTGGACGGCGGCTGGACGGCGCACTGAGCGCGGCGGCGCTCCCGCTGCACAGGAAGTCCAGAAACGAAGGCCAGTCCTCGCCCTCCCACCCGCCACCTCCACCACAGACGCGAGCCCGCCGGCCGACGGAAGCTGGGCGGGACACTGAACGCAGCGGCACCCCCACAGCACAGGAAGTCGATCGGACCGACTTCCTGCGCGGAAGGGAACTCAGCGGCCGCCCGCCACCCCCGCCTCCATCACGCACGCGAGCCCGCCCGCCGACAGCGGCCGGACGGCGCACTGAGCGCGGCCGCACCCCCACAGCACAGGAAGTCGACCGAGCCGACTTCCCACGCAGAAACGAAGGCCAGTCCTCGCCCTCCCACCCGCCACCTCCATCACGCACGCGAGCCCGCCCGCCAACAACGGCCGGACGGCGCACTGAGCGCGGCCGCACCCCCACAGCACAGGAAGTCGACCGAGCCGACTTCCCACGCAGAAACGGAGTCGGCGGTCGCCCGCATCACGGACGCGAGCCCGCCGGCCGACGGGGGCTGGGCGGCGCGCTGGGGGCGCTTCTCGGTGCCGTACGGGCACGAGTGGCGCCGACGCTATGGCTGACGGCGACCGCTCGAAGGCCGCTACAGGTGCGGCAGAGGCCCGGGCGGGGGACGGGGTCGCGGCATTCCGCGCACTCGGCGTACCGGGGTGCTGGCGGGCGTTCCGGGGCGCGGCAGGGCGGCATCTTGTGCTCCAGGCGGTAGCGGAGCACGGCTGCGGCGGAGTGGATCGGGTTCGGCAGGCCGGGGAGGAGGGCTTGGGCGAGGTCGCTCGGAGTGCTGCCGCACTCCAGCCACTGGGCGACGAGGGGTGCGAGCATCTCCGCTTCGGCCTGGCCGAGGCGCAGGCGAGGCTCGGGGCGGATCGCCCGGAACAGGGCGGCCACTGCCTGTCGGGTCTGCTCGTCGGCAGCCGGGCTCGCGGGGAGGGTGGGTTCTTGCTGCCGGTCCTTTACGGGAGGGCTGCCTGTGCGACCGACAACCGGGCCACCGGGCGCCGGACGGGTGGCACCCGGACGGGAAGGCCAGGGGGTGTCGTAGACGTGGGACTCGCTGCGGAGGGTGCCGTCGGGCAGGCGGATCGTCTCGACGCGGTAGAAGCCGGCGTCGGTGAGCTCCTTGAGGGCTTTGCGGACGGCGCCGCGGCCTTGGGGACTGGTGGCGGCCATGTGGCGGCCGTCCTCGCGCCAGCCGTCGGGGCGGGAGAGGAGGTCCGCGAGGAGGCCGCGGGCGGTGTAGCTGAGCTTGCGGTACTGGAGGACGGCGTTGGGAAGCACGGTGAAGTGCCGTACCTGTTCGGTACGATGGATGCGCATGGGAGCTTCGACTCCTGGTGCCGGACCCCGGAGCGTTGGCGCGCTGCCGGGGTCACCTGTTTGCTGTTTGGTTCGGAACGTAACACGCGGGGTGGTCGGTCAACTGCCCATCACCGGAAGGGTGCTTATCGCACTAACCCTCCGCATCAGACCTCGCCGAACTCCCCCGAGTGGAGAGCGATGAGGAAGGCCGACCAGGCCTCGGCAGGGAAGGCCAGCACGGGACCGTCAGGGTCCTTGGAGTCACGAACGGGAACAGTGCGAACGCAGTTGGCCGCGACCTCGATGCACTCGCCGCCGTTGCTGCTGTAGCTGGACTTGAACCATTCGAGGGGCGTCACAGTTGCCTCCGTAGCTCGCGGATCACCACCAACAAGCATCAGGCTGCAGCAGCCAAGCAGCAAGAAGCCCCTACCCGATTAGGTAGGGGCTCGGCAACGCGGAGCGTCAGACCTCGCCGAACTCGCCAGAGCGAACGGCAGCGACGAAGGCAGCCCAGGCCTCGGCTGGGAAAGCCAGTGCAGGCCCCTCGGGGTCCTTGGAGTCACGGACGGGGATGGCGCCATGGAGGCCACGGGCCACCTCAACGCAATTTCCTGCCTGGGCGCTGTAGCTACTCGTATGCCACATGGCACTGCGCAGGTCATCCATGCTCAAAACCCTTCCGCACTTCTCGGATGAACTCGATGCTCTCCGCCCGGGACAACGCCTCAACCTGGAGATAATCGTACTCGCGAGTCAACGCGGCCAGCGTCTCCGGATCGCGCTCGAGGAAGCCGCGTTGCTCCGTCTCGCCGTATCCCACGACGGACCCGTTCGGCATGGTCAGCAACGTCAGCGGATGCTGGAACGGTCGAGTGGCTCCGAGGGAGAACGGGCTGACCTGCAGGAGGATCCGGGGCTGAGCTGCGAGAGCTTCCAGGTACTGCAGTTGTTCAACCATGACGGCGCGATCACCCATGGTCCGCCGCAGCGCTCCTTCATCTATGACCGCATGAACATGCGGCGCCGGATCGCGAGTTAGGCACCGCTGCCTGCGTTGGCGCAGTTCGGCTCGCTCATCAGCCTGCTGTGGCGTCGCGAACCCGCGAAGCACTGGCGCCTCCTGGTGAACACGGATGTACGCAGGCGTTTGGAACAAGCTCGGAACGATGTTGACCTCGAACAACCGAATGAGTACGGCCTTCGATTCGCAGCGCACGTACTCGTCGAACCCCTCGAACAAAGTGCGCTGGCCCGTGCCGTCCCATTCCCGAAGAAACTGGTCACCGGAGCCAAACACCCTGTCAAGTCGAGCAACAAACGGTTGACTTGGTTTCCTTCGGCCGCATTCGATGGCCGAGATGTACGACGACGTGCAGCCAAGCAGCTCCGCCAGGTGCTCCTGCGTCCAGCCGCGCTGCTCCCGTGACGTGCGAAGTAGCACCCCGAACTCGGCGGCGGGTGAGGACTCGGGGTCAAGTTCCTTTTTGTTCAAGGCGATTCATCCCACCAAACGAACGGCGCTGGACAAGTTGAACTACTCCAGAGCGTAGAGGACATTGAGCACTCCCGGTAGTCGTCGCACTACGAATCGGAGCCATCGCCATGAACAAGAGCACCCCCATGTCCGAAGTCCCCCTCCCCCACGAAGTGGTCATCGACCGCGGGCACCTCGACGACGGCCGGCCTCGCGAGGGGGTCTTCATGGAGCAGTGCGGCGGCATCATGTACCTCCGTCCGGTCGGCGGCGGCATCGAATGGACCACCCGGGCCGACCAGGTCAGCGTCCTCAACCCCCGCCAGATCGCCCCCGGCTCCGGTGCCCGCTCCCACCGTCGACTGCTCCAGGAAGAGCCGCCGTGAGCCCGAGCAGCCTCCTACTGCTCGCCACGCTCCACCTAACTTCCCTGGCCGCCGCCGGATTTGCTGCCGCAGAACGCGCAGCGCGAAGACGGCTCCAAGGGCGCGTTGGCGTACAGCCCTTGTCGAGCCGAACCGCTCCCCGCCGGCAGCCTCCTCCGGCGGGGAGCACCCAACTCCTCAACTCCTCTCCCAAGGAGCAACGTTGAACGACGACATCATGCGGAAGCCGCCCGCCCGACGCCTGGGCCAGCAGGCCTTCGTCCTCCGCCACAGCCCCGACGGACAGGACGAACTCCACGTCCTCCTCGTCGACCCCGTCTACCGGGACGGCTACACGCTCCCCGGCGGCAGCGCCGAGGCCGACGAGCTACCTCACCTCGCCGCCCGCCGCCACCTGGAGACCGAGACCGGGCTCGCCCTGCCCCTGCGAACGATCCTCACCGTCGACTACATGGCCCGGCACCAATACCCCGAGGGAATCAACTTCGTCTACGCGGGCGGCGTCGTAACCCCCAGGCAAGCCAAAGCCGTCAACCTGCACCGCCCGCCGCCGAACATCCGTGCCCTGCACTGGATCCCCCGCCACCTCCTGGACACCGTGATGCCCTCCAACCAGGCCCTCCGCGTCCACGACGCCTGGGACGCCTGGGAACACGGCGCCGGCCGCCCCCTCCTCCTCCGCGGCACCCCCGTCCCGGTCCGCTGATCACACACCACCGGCCTCCCGCCCAAGACTTCCGGGCAGCCTCAGCGGCCCGGCAGCGGGTGGCCGCGCGCTCTCTGCGTGGCTACTCGACATCATCCCGAGGGAACCTCAACGATATGGAGGAACCATGACCAAGAACCTCTACGAGCTGGCGCTGGGCGGCGAGTTGGCCGCCCAGTGCGGCGGCAACCTCGACAGCGAGGCCGAGTCGTGCGTCAGCGTCGCGCCGCTCACGGGCGTCGCCGATGCGTTCGCGCTCGGCGACACCAAGCCCGAGGGCGCCGGCCTCCAGCTGCGCTACACCGGCACCGAGCTCGACACCTTCGTCGTCCAGTGGGCGCAGAGCCGAGGCCTCACCATCTGATCGATCCGATCGCCTGGACGATCAACTCGCAACGCACAGCCGGGTGGCCGTTCCCACCCTAATTGGGAGCGGCCACCCAGTCCTTGGAGGATACCCATGACTCCCGAGGCATTCGCCGAACGCGATGGACACTGGCACGGCTATGGCCCATGGGTCGGATCCCGCAGGCTCATGGAGCTGGAATACCTGCGCCGACCCGCATCACTGGACATGAATCTCCTGCGCGTCCCCAGCGGAATGAACGCACACCCGCAGGAGACCTTTCTGCCCTTCGCCCAACGCACCATTCCGCCCATGATGACCGGCCACTACCTCCTGCGCCGTCCCGAAGGCCTCGACCAGCGCACCTGGACCACCGCGCCCCCGGCCGTCGACTGGCTCACCAGCGTCTACAAGCAATTCCCGCCCCTGCGGCGCTCCGATGGAAAACAGGCCTACGCGTCGCTGGAGTGGTACCAGGAGTGCGCTCACCGCACCCTGCTCCACGGCTCGGACGTCGTGTGGTCGCACTACCTCGAAGACCTGCGGTTCATGAGCTCCGCCGTGATCTGCTGCCCGTCCCTGCCGTTCCACCCCGACATCAAGTGCCCATTGTCCTGAGGAGACGACGTTGTCTCTGCACGAGCTTCTCGGCACCCACGCCGGTGACCTGCTCGCCGCCTGCCCCACTGAACCACGCCTCTACCGTCGCCAACACACGGCACTCGACCAGGCCATCACCTTGGACCTGATGAACTCGTACATCGACCACGGTCTCACCGCCCCCTCGCGTACTGCGGCAGTCAAGAACGGCCGGGCCGTTCACCCCGGACGCTTCTCCGAGAACGGCCAGATGCGTCGCGGAAAGCTGCGCGGCCTCATCGAGGAGGGGCACACGGTGAACCTCCGCGAACTTCAGCGGAACGCACCGTTCCTGGCCGAGTTCTGTGCCCGGGTCCAGGCCGAGACCGGTTACACCCTGTACGTCTCCGCGATCATCACGCCCGCCGGGGAGACCGGCCTGACCCACCACTGGGACCAGGCCACCGTCCTGGTCGCCCAAATGTCCGGGCGAAAGCGCTGGCCGCTGTGGGCTCCGACCGTGCAGCACCCGATGGACGACCACCTCGGCTCCCCGACCCGATGGACGCGGGAGATGCAGCGGATCTGGGACACCACCGACCCGTTCGCCACCTACACCCTGGAGCCCGGCTCCACCCTCGTGATCCCAAGGGGATGGGTCCACGCCCCCGTCTGCGCCGGCGAGGAGCCGAGCTTCCACCTGACCTTCGCCCTACGCGAGCGGACCCCGCTCGACCTCGCCCACCAACTGATCGCCTCCGCACTCGACCACGACACCTTCCGCGAGGGCCTCGCCCCGGCTCAGCTGCGCGCCGACAACCTCGGCAGCACCTTGGGCAACGTGCGCGAGATGGTCACCGACTACCTGGCCGGCCTCGACCTGGACCGCCTCGCCGACCGCATCGCCCCGCAACTGACCGGCACGCCCTGACCATCCCGCCGAAACGCTCTCCTCCCCCCTGCGCAGGAAGTCGGCCTGCCCGACTTCCTGCGACTACGCCATGGCGGATCTCTGCCCCCTGCCGCGAGCGTCGGCAGGGGACAGAGGCACATGTCCGCGTAGGAAGTCGGCCTGGCCGATTTCCCACGCGCAGCGCACCCCATCGGCCCACGCCATGAACGCCGCGAGTGAAGCGAATTGGAGCCGGGCCGGCCATGGACACGGCCGCGTCGCCGATGGTGCGCAGCCGGGAACAATCCGGGTGGAGCCGATGTTCGGCGATCTTGGAAGTCAGCGGCAGTGCGACTGCAGAGAACGGGTGGACGGTCATGTCGAGCAGCATCAGCGTCATAGTGACGATGAAGGCCAAGCCCGGTCAGGAGGCCGAGATGCGCGCACAGGCACGCTCGATGATCGAGCCGAGCCGGGCCGAGCCCGGGTGTCTCTCGTACAACAACTACGTGGACCCGGAGGATCCGTACTCCTGGGTGGTCATCGAGGAGTGGGCCTCCCACGCGGCGTTCGAGACGCACATGGCCAGCCCGCACCTGGCGGACTCGCTGGCGAAGGTCGGCGATCTGCTGGCCGAGCCCCCGTCGGTTCGGATCCTCAGCACGGCGAACTGAACGAGTCCGGCGCCCCCGCGCAACTGCGGGCCGACAACCTCGGCAACATCCCGGGCGCCGCGCGCGAGATGGTCACCGGCTACCCGGCCACCGACTACATCACCCCGCACAGGAAGTCGGCGTGGTCGACTTCCTGTGCGGCTGAGCGATGACGGATCTCTGCCCCCGGCCGCGTTCGCCGGCAGGGGGTAGACGCGTATGTCCGCGTGGGAAGTCGGCGTGACCGACTTCCCACGCAGAGAGACACTGAGGGCGGACACCACCCTGGTGCCGCTTCGGCCCTGCCGAAGCGGCACCGGAACGAATTTCTCGCCGCTTTGGGGCTTCCCCTCAACGCGCAACCTCTTCTTCCACATGGGAAGTCGGCTCCGCCGACTTCCTGCGCAGAAGGGGCGAACACCACCCGGTGCCGAGGTAGATGTATCCGCGTTTCTTGTATCGCGCTGAGACCGCTCCGGCGCGCGCTTGCGCTCGGCGGAGCGGTCGTCATTCTCACAGTGCGAACGGCCTGTAGGCGAGGGCTAATTCGACAACCTCAGCCGCTGTCGGCTCCGGCACGTCGGGCCAGTAGATCAAGTTGCTGACATAGCCACTCGGACAGCCAAGACCCCTGTCCAGCGCCTCAAGTGCGCGGTCGATCTCGGCGTCGTCGGCGCAGTCCCCATCCATGATCTTCTGCACCATCGCAACGGCCGACTCACGAGTCATCACCGCTCCAGCCACCCCCTCCAGGATAGTGAGACCTTAGCGAGCTATGTGATCGACCGGACAAGCCCCGAACCATGCTCGCCGCCTCCCCCAAGTGCGCAACTCCCCATTCCGCGCAGGAAGTCGGCTGGGCCGACTTCCTGCGCAGAGCGCGAGGCATCGACGTGAACGTCTACTTGAGGCTGGGCCTGCGCTTCACGCGCGGGCCCAGATCGTTTTTGGCCAGCAACGGCGCTGCTTCGGTCCTGCCGAAGCGGCGCCGAGACAAGGCGACAGAAGTAGGAAGACGGGCTGGTGAGCTCAAGTCCGAACCTCTGCGCAGGAAGTCGACCAGTCCGACCTCCTACGCAGAAAGGGCGGACACCCACCGGTGCCACTTCGGCGAAGCGACACTGGCACGAACCGCGCCTCGCCCGTCTGAGGCTTCCCTTCAACGCGCAGCCTCTTCTTCCGCATGGGAAGTCGGCTCCGCCGACTTCTTGCGCAACATCATGAGTAGATCGAAAACGGTCTGGGCCTACGCGGGAAGCGCAGGCCCAGACCGTTTCTGGTCGGCAACGAGACAAGGCAGCCGGGCAGGAGTAGCGGGAAGGCTGGTGAACGTCCTCTTGGCGGACAGCACTAAGCCAGCACCGCCCTTCGGGCTCAGACCCCTTTCTGCATGGGAAGTCGGCTGGGCCGACTTCCTGCGCGCAGCGTGGGCCGTCGGCCCGGCCCGATCTTCGTCGGCAACCTCGCTGGAACGTTTCTTCTCCTCCCGGCCCTGCGACTTCCGGTGCTGCTTCGGCGGGCACCGAAGCAGCACCGGAACGGGCAACAGGAGCGGGAGCAGGGGGTGGGGCGAGGGGTGGGCAGCGGTCCTCTCGGGCTGGGCTGGTTATGGGGTGGAGGGCTGCAAGATGCCGGTGGACTATGTGGGTTGGGCACATGGGCCTCGGGCGCCGGGCTTCCTACGTTGTGGCGACATCGTCGTCCCCGGACCGGAAGTGGTGACCCATGGCAGCATCGGTTGAGAGGCGCTCACTCCCTCGGGTAGTGGCGGCGAGTCTGATCGGGACCACCATTGAGTGGTACGACTACTTCCTGTACGGAACAGCGGCTGCGCTCGTGTTCGGGAAGGTGTTCTTCCCCAACAGCGATCCGCTGACAGGCACGCTCCTCGCGTTCCTCACGTACGCGATCGGGTTCGCCGCGCGGCCGCTCGGGGCGCTGGTGTTCGGGCACTTCGGGGACCGGGTCGGGCGCAAGCGGCTCCTCGTCGTGAGCCTTCTGCTCATGGGCGGATCCACCACCCTCATCGGGGTGCTGCCCACGTACAGCAGCATCGGTGCCGCCGCGCCCGTGCTGCTGACGGTGCTTCGGCTGGTGCAGGGGTTCGCCCTCGGCGGGGAGTGGGGCGGGGCCGTCCTGCTGGTGTCGGAGCACGGGGACCAGCGCCGGCGCGGCTTCTGGGCCTCGTGGCCGCAGGGCGGCGCGCCGGCCGGAAACCTGCTGGCGGCCGGGGTGCTGTCGCTGATGACGGCGGTGCAGTCGGACGCCGCGTTCCTCGCCTGGGGTTGGCGGGTGCCGTTCCTGCTGTCGGCCGTGCTGGTGGGCGTGGGCATGTGGATCCGGCTCGCGGTCGACGAATCACCGCTCTTCCAGGCCGCGTTGGCCGCGCAGAAGAACCGCAAGACCGTCGAACAGCCGCCGCTGGTCGCCGTCCTGCGGCACCACTGGCGGGAGGTCCTCGTCGCGATGGGGGCTCGCATGGCGGAGAACATCTCGTACTACGTCATGACCACCTTCGTCCTCGCCTACGCCGTCAGCCACGCGCACTTCTCCAAGCAGACCGCGCTCAACGCCGTACTGATCGGCTCGGCCATCCAGTTCGCCCTGATCCCGCTGTTCGGCGCGCTGTCGGACCGCGTCGGCCGCAAGCCGGTGTACCTGGTGGGTGCGGTCGGCGTCGGGGTCTGGGCGTTCGTCTTCTTCGGCCTGGTGGACACGAAGTCGTTCCCCGCCCTCGTCGTAGCCGTCACGGTCGGCCTGGTCTTCCACAGCGCGATGTACGCGCCCCAGGCCGCCTTCTTCTCCGAAATGTTCGCCACCCGGATGCGCTACTCGGGCGCCTCGATCGGGGCCCAGTTCTCGTCCGTCGCCGCAGGGGCGCCGGCTCCCCTCATCGCCACCGCGCTCCTCAAGGACTACGGCACCCCCACACCGATCGCGGTGTACGTGGCTGCGGCGGCGGCGCTCACGGTGCTCGCCGTCCTCTGCGCACGCGAGACGAAGGGACAGGACTTGGCAGAGACCGACGCCGAGACCGACGCCGAGGCCCCGGCGGCCGATACCACCCCGGTCGGCAAGCCCGCCACCGCGTGACGGCCCAGCCGCTACTATCGCGCTCCCGCCCCACTGCCGATTGGCGGCACGCACCATGAACGACCCCCAGACCGGCGCCGCGCCCGCCCTGCGGCAGCTGCTCGACCTGCTCGGATCCGGCGCCGCCACCGAGGACTTCGCCGAGGTGCTGGCCGACGCCCGCCGCCGGGGGGCGCCGGCCGCGGTGCTGCAGGAGATCGACGACGCCACCTGGCAGGCCCTACGGGTGCACCGCACGCTGCGCCAGCACCGGCGCCGCGAGGCCGAGTTGACGGCTCTGTTCGACACCGCCGGCGACCTCGCGGCGTCCCGCGACCTGGACACCGTGCTGCAGGCGATCGTCCGCCGCGCCCGCCTCCTGCTCGGCACCGACACCGCCTACCTGACCCTCCCGGACGAGGCCGCCGGCGACACCTACATGCGCGTCACCGACGGCTCGGTGTCCGTCCTCTTCCAGACCCTGCGGCTCAGCCTCGGCGACGGCCTCGGCGGCCTGGTCGCGCAGACCGCCCGCCCGTACGCGACCCCCGACTACCGCACCGACGACCGCTTCCACCACACCGGCACCATCGACGCGGGCGTGCTCGACGAGGGCCTGGTCGCGATCATCGGTGTGCCGCTGCTGCTCGGCGGGCAGGTCATCGGCGTCCTCTTCGCCGCCGACCGCTCGCCGCGCGCCTTCTCCCCCGACGAGGTCGCGCTGCTCTGCTCGCTGGCCGCGCACGCCGCGATCGCCCTGGACACCGCCAAGTCGCTGGCCGACACCCGCGCCGCGCTCGCCGAACTGGGCGCCGCCAACGAACTCGTCCGCGCCCACTCCGCCGCCGTCCAGCGCGCCGAACAGGCCCACGACCGGCTCACCGACCTCGTCCTGCGCGGCGCCGAGGTGCCGGACGTCGCCGCCGCCGTCGCGGCCCTGCTGGACGGCGAGATAGCGGTCCTGGACGCCGAGGGCGAGCCGCTGGCCGGCCGCGTCGCGTCCGCCGCCGGGCTGGCCGAGGCGGTCGCGGCCTCGCGCGCCGAGGGCCGGTCCGTCCGCCACGGCGGCCTGTGGGTGTGCGCCGTCCTCGCCGGGCAGGACGCGCTCGGCGCGATGGTCCTGCGCGGCCGGCCCGGCCTCGACGACGCCGACCGCCGGCTGTTCGAGCGGGCCGGCGTGGTCACCGCGCTCCTCCTGCTGCTGCGCCGCTCCGTCGCCGAGACCGAGAACCGCGTCCGCGGCGAACTGCTCACCGACCTCCTGACCGCCCCCGACCGCGACCCCGCCGGGCTCACCGCGCGCGGCCGGCGGCTCGGCGTCGACCTCGGCCGCCCGCACCTCGTCCTGGTCGCCGAACCCGCCGAACCCGCCAGGGCCGCCGGAGCCGCCGGGAGCGCCGCCACCACCGACCGCGGCCGGCTCGCGGGCGCGGCCGGGCGCTACCTGTTCGGTTCCCGGGGCATCGCCGCCGAGCACGGCGAGACCGTCGTCCTGCTGGTGCCCGACGGCGGCGACCCCGAGGAGACCGCCCGGCAGGCCGCCGAACGGCTGGCCCGGCTGGCCGGCTTCCCGGTGACCGTCGGCGCGGGCCGCCCGGCCGCGGGCCCGCCGGCGATCGCCGCCTCGTACGCCGAGGGCCTGCGCTGCCTGCGGGCGCTGCGGGTGCTCGGCCGCGCGGGCGAGGGCGCGTCGGCGCGGGCGCTCGGCTTCCTCGGGGTGCTGCTCGGCGACGGGCACGACGTGGACGGCTTCGTCGGCGCGACGCTCGGCCCGCTGCTCGACTACGACGCCCGGCGCGGCACCGAGCTGGTCCGCACCCTCCGCGCGTACTTCGACTGCGGGGGCAGCCTGACGCGGGCCAAGGACGAGCTGCACGTCCACGTGAACACGGTGGTCCAGCGGCTGGACCGGGTCGAGGCGCTGCTCGGGCGGGACTGGAACGTGCCGGAGCGGTCGCTGGAGCTGCAGTTGGCGCTGCGGCTGCAACTGCTGGCGGAGGCGTGAGTCCACGGTGAGGGGTGGGGGGCGGACGGCTGACAGGTCCGATCGGGCTTGGGCGTACAGTGGCGAGGTTGGTCTCGAACGCCCGGCAAGGAGCGGCAAACGGTGAGCGAGAACGTACGTTTCGTTTCGTTGGGCATAGGCGAGCGCACGGTGCCCTACCAGGAAGCCTGGGAGGAGCAGCAGCGCCTGCACGCGCTGCGGGTCGCGGACGAGATCCCCGACACCGTGCTGCTGCTGGAGCACCAGTCCGTCTACACGATGGGCAAGCGCACCAACCCGGCCGACCTCCCGCTGGACGGCACGCCGGTGGTCGAGGTCAACCGGGGCGGGGAGATCACCTGGCACGGCCCCGGCCAGCTGGTCGGCTACCCGATCGTCAAGCTGCCCGACCCGATCGACGTCATCGCGTACGTCCGCCGGCTGGAGGAGGCGCTGATCCGCGCCGCCGCCGAGTTCGGCGTGGGGACCACCCGGGTCGAGGGCCGCAGCGGCGTCTGGGTGCTCGGCGACACCATCCCGGACGCGGTCGTGGACCCGTCCCAGGTGGTCGACATCGGCAAGCTCACCCTGCGGCTGGGCCTGCCGCTGGGCATCGACCCGCGGCTGGCCGGCCCCGAGTACGCGCCGTCCAACGCCGGGCAGCGCGGCGACGACCGCAAGCTCGCCGCGATCGGCGTGCGCGTCGCGCGCGGCGTCACGATGCACGGCTTCTCGCTGAACTGCGCCCAGGACATGACCTTCTTCGACAAGATCGTGCCGTGCGGCATCCGGGACGCGGGTGTGACCTCGCTCTCCAACGAGCTCGGCCGCGAGCTGTCCGTCGGCGCGGCGCTGCCGGTGGTCCAGCGGCACCTGGCGGACGTGCTCGCCGAGCTGCCGGAGCCCGCGCTCAGTCGCTGAGGCTCCCGGCCACGGCCCCCGACGACCCGGGACGACCGGTGATCGCCGGGGAATCTACTGGCCGGTAGCTCTGTTGCCCTGCGATTGCAGGGCGGCACGCCCGGCGAAGCCCGTACAACCACAGGCGTACCCTGGGGGTACCCCGTCTAGTTCTAGGAGTCGCACGTGTCCGCTGTCGCACCCGACGGCAGGAAGCTGCTCCGCCTGGAGGTCCGCAACAGCGAGACCCCCATCGAGCGGAAGCCCGAGTGGATCAAGACCCGCGCGAAGATGGGCCCGGAGTACAACGCCCTCCAGTCGCTGGTGAAGAAGGAGGGGCTGCACACGGTCTGCCAGGAGGCCGGCTGCCCCAACATCTTCGAGTGCTGGGAGGACCGCGAGGCGACCTTCCTCATCGGCGGTGACCAGTGCACCCGCCGCTGCGACTTCTGCCAGATCGACACCGGCAAGCCCGCCGAGTTCGACCGGGACGAGCCGCGCCGCGTCGCCGAGTCCATCGTCACCATGGACCTCAACTACGCGACCATCACCGGCGTCGCCCGCGACGACCTGGAGGACGGCGGCGCCTGGCTGTACGCCGAGACCGTGCGCCAGGTGCACGCGATGACCGCCGACCGCGAGGCCGGCCGCACCGGCGTCGAGCTGCTGATCCCCGACTTCAACGCGGTGCCCGAGCAGCTGGCCGAGGTCTTCTCCTCCCGCCCCGAGGTGCTCGCGCACAACGTCGAGACGGTCCCGCGCATCTTCAAGCGGATCCGCCCGGCGTTCCGCTACGAGCGCTCGCTGGACGTCATCACCCAGGCCCGCGCGGCCGGGCTGGTGACCAAGTCCAACCTGATCCTGGGCATGGGCGAGACCCGCGAGGAGGTCAGCCAGGCGCTGGCCGACCTGGTCGGCGCCGGGTGCGAGCTGATCACCATCACCCAGTACCTGCGGCCCTCGCTGCGCCACCACCCGGTCGAGCGCTGGGTGAAGCCGCACGAGTTCGTCGAGCTCCAGCAGGAGGCCGAGGAGCTGGGCTTCGCCGGGGTCATGTCGGGCCCGCTGGTGCGCTCCTCGTACCGGGCCGGCCGGCTGTACCGGCAGGCGCTGGAGCGGCGCGAGCAGGCGTCGGTCTGAGAGCAGTCCTGAGCAGTCCTGAGCCATCGGAAGGGCGGAGCTTCGGCTCCGCCCTTCCGTTTTCACCAGGTTTTGACCGCCGGATCACGGACTGGTAACACGGGGTGGTGACGATGGACCCGACGAGGCCGTTCGGTCCTTCGTCGTTCGGTCCTTGGCCGTTCGGTCCGTCGTCGTTCGGTCCTTCGTCGTTCGGTCCTTCTCAGCCACGAGGGGAGTTGCCCGGGATGCGCATGCGGATCCGGTCGGTCGGAGTAGCGGTGCGGTTCGCCGAGAGCGTCCTGATGGCCGGCGGGCAGCAGCACGCCCGGCGCAACGCCTGGGCGGCGGTCTGCGAGAACCGCCGGCACGCGGCGGACCGGCACCACGACGCCGCGGCGCCCGCGGGTGGTGCGGCGGCGCAGCCGGCCCGGAGCTGACGGAAGCGGGCGTTTCGTCGCTGTCAGCGACGACTGCCCGGCACACGGGTCACGGTTCGGTGCGAACGGGTACCCGGGCTTGGAGTTCCCGTACCCGTGGCACGTACCATGAGCGTTATGGCGAGGGAAACATCCGAGAACCCCGGGCGGCTGAAGCAGATCCGCCAGGCGTACATCATGACCAAGAAGGTCGACACCAAGATCGGCCTGATCATCGCCGGCGTCGGCCTGCTGACCTTCGGCGTGTTCCTCGCCATCGGCTTCGCAATCGACCACCCCGTCTATCTGGGCATCCTGGGCTTCATCGTGGCCTTCCTGGCCATGGCGATCGTCTTCGGGCGCCGGGCCGAGCGCGCCGCGTTCGGGCAGATGGAGGGGCAGCCGGGCGCCGTCGCGGCGGTGCTGAACAACATCAAGCGTGGCTGGAGCTCCAACTCCACCCCGGTTGCCGTCACCCGCAACCAGGACGCGGTCTACCGCGCCGTGGGCCGGGCCGGCATCGCGCTGATCGGCGAGGGCAACCCGAACCGGGTCCGCCAGCTGCTGGCGTCCGAGAAGAAGAAGATGGCCCGTGTCGTCGGCGACGTGCCGGTGCACGACATCGTCGTGGGCAACGGCGAGGGTGAGATCCCGCTGAAGAAGCTGCAGATCCACCTCATGCGCCTGCCCCGCGCCATCACCCCGGCCCAGGTCACCGAGACCAACGACCGCCTGCGCGCGCTGGGCGACCTGCTCTCCAAGGCGCCGATCCCCAAGGGCCCGATGCCCAAGGGCGCCCGGATGCCCAAGGGCGGCCAGGTCCGCTGATCCCCTCCCCCGTCGACACGAACGGCCCCGCCACTCCTCTGGAGCGGCGGGGCCGTTCGGCGTTCGCGGGCCTCGGCGAGATCCGGGCCTCGGCGAGATCCGGGCCTCGGCTAGATCCGGACCTCGGCTAGATCCGGACCTCGATGGTGCCGACCGCCTTGTCGTGCAGGCCGCGGGTGTCGCGGTCCCACACCAGCGGCGGCACCAGGAGGCAGAGCAGCAGCGTGCGCAGCAGCACCTGCGGGATCGTCGCGCGGCGGCCGTCCTGCCGGACCACCCGCAGACCGAACAGCCGCTTGCCGACCGTCGTGCCGGAGGTGGCGAGCAGCAGTGCGGTGACGCCGAAGAACAGCGGCGTCGTCCACAGGTTGGCCGAGGACGCGGTGCCCTTGCCGAGCAGTCCGTAGGCGACCAAGGAGACCAGCCAGCCGTCCACGAACAGGGCGCCGATCCGGCGGCCGGGGCCGGCGATCGAGCCGGGGCCCTCCTTGGGCAGTCCGAGGCGCTCGCCGCGGTAGCCGAAGTCGGCGCCCATCTTCTCGGCGGCCGCCTTCGGGCCGTCGATCCACGATCCCAACGCTTCTCTGGTGTCCACGAATCCACACTAACCGGGCGGTCGCCGCGCGCCGCCACCGGCTCCCCTGTCGTCCGCGAGCCTTCCCCGACCGAGTGAATCCCGGTGACCGGGCTTACCGAATGGTCCAGACCACTTATCGGAAGACCTGCAGGCCGGTGGGGTGTTTTGCCCTGGACCGTACGACTTTGCCGCCCGTTCGGCGGGTGTGGTTAACATCTAGGAAACGAGCGGGTCACCGGTCGGAAACGGACCGTTCCTAGGGTGAGCCGCATTCGCACGCCGAGGAGGATGCTTTGTTCAACAACGCCGCCGAAGTGAAGCAGTTCATCCAGGACAACGACGTCAAGTTCGTCGATGTCCGCTTCTGCGACCTGCCGGGCGTCATGCAGCACTTCTCCGTACCTGCGGCGACCTTCGACCCGTCCGAGACCCTGATGTTCGACGGTTCGTCGATCCGCGGCTTCCAGGCCATCCACGAGTCCGACATGGCCCTCGTCGCGGACCTCGCCACGGCCAGGCTCGACCCGTTCCGGGCCGAGAAGCACCTCAACATCAACTTCTTCATCCAGGACCCGGTCACCGGCGAGGCCTACAGCCGCGACCCGCGCAACGTCGCCAAGAAGGCGGAGGCCTACCTCGCCTCCTCCGGCATCGCCGACACCGCGTTCTTCGGGCCCGAGGCCGAGTTCTACGTCTTCGACTCGGTGCGGTTCGACACCAGCGCGAACGCGTCCTTCTACCACATCGACTCCGAGGCCGGCGCCTGGAACACCGGTGCGGCCGAGGGCGACGTGCGCGGCTACAAGGTCAAGTACAAGGGCGGCTACTTCCCCACCCCGCCGGTCGACCACTTCGCCGACCTGCGCGCCGAGATGTCGCTGGAGCTGGCCAAGTCCGGCCTGGAGGTCGAGCGCCAGCACCACGAGGTCGGCACCGCCGGCCAGGCCGAGATCAACTACAAGTTCAACACCCTGCTGCACGCGGCCGACGACCTGATGCTGTTCAAGTACATCATCAAGAACGTCGCGTGGCGCAACGGCAAGACGGCCACCTTCATGCCGAAGCCGATCTTCGGCGACAACGGCTCGGGCATGCACGTCCACCAGTCGCTGTGGACCGAGGGCTCGCCGCTCTTCTACGACGAGCAGGGCTACGCCGGACTCTCCGACACCGCCCGCTACTACATCGGCGGCCTGCTGCGGCACGCGCCGTCGCTGCTGGCGTTCACCAACCCCTCGGTGAACTCCTACCACCGCCTCGTCCCGGGCTTCGAGGCGCCGGTCAACCTGGTCTACTCCCAGCGCAACCGCTCGGCCGCGATCCGCATCCCGATCACCGGCTCCAACGCCAAGGCCAAGCGCATCGAGTTCCGCGCGCCTGACCCGTCCTCCAACCCGTACCTGGCCTTCTCGGCGATGCTGATGGCCGGCCTCGACGGCATCCGCAACAAGATCGAGCCGCTGGAGCCCGTCGACAAGGACCTCTACGAGCTCGCCCCCGAGGAGCACGCGAACGTCCCTCAGGTGCCCTCCTCCCTCCCGGCGGTCCTGGAGGCCCTGGAAGCCGACCACGAGTACCTCCTCGCGGGCAACGTCTTCACGCCCGACCTGATCGAGACGTGGATCGACTTCAAGCGCACCAACGAGATCGCCCCGATCGCCCTCCGCCCGCACCCGCACGAGTTCGAGCTGTACTACGACCTGTAAGAGGCACGTCCCGCCCGCGGAATCGCGGGTGGATCCACTCCCGTATGTGCAGGCCGGCGATCCGTCGGCCTGCACATACGTCGTTCCGGGGTCCGGCGGCGGGGCGGTTCAGACCTTCCTGCCCAGCGTGTCGGTCTCGGCCAGGATCGTTCCGGTGACGGCGAGGTTGCCCTTGATCGTCATCCCGCCCATACCCGTGCCCGCCGAGACGTAGTTGAGCTCGTCGATGTGGACGTAGATGCCGTTGTGGAGCTCGAGTACGCCCTCGATGTCGCCGCCTCCGGAAACCGACAGCCCGTTGTACACCTGAACCCCGCTGTCGGTGGCTTCCAGCGCGCGCTCGCCTTCGTCGCTGACCTCCAAGCCCCCTTGGACGACGAGGCGGCCCTTCACCCGTCCCTCGCCTGCGAGCAGGTCGTCCAGGTCGGCCTTCCCGGCCTTGACGGTGCCCAGGTCGTTCTGTCCGTCCCGGACCCGGATTCCGGCCTTCGGGAAGTCGATCCAGCCGTCGTCGGAATCGCGGCCGTGCACCGACCCGGTGTTCACGCGCTCCACGTCCGCCGTACCGGCCGTGACGGTCCCCCGAGCGCCGGTCCCGTTTCGGATCTCCACCCCTTCCGGGGAGAAGTCGACGCGGCTCCTGCTCGGCGTCCCCTCGACCCACGGAGTGCGCGTCCCGCTGTCGAACTCGGGGACGAGCGCATGGACCGTGGTGGTGAGGAAGTAGCCCTGCGACTGTTGCCCCGCACCGGCCGTCCCGGCGATGAGGACGTAGGTGGTGCCTCGCTTCGGCGGGGTGGGCGGCGACCAGGTGTAGGACTGCTGAGTCACCTGCGGTCCCTTGGCCGCCGACTGGACGGGCAGCTCGTTCCCCTGCGGATCGCGGATCCAGTAGTCGAGGTTGTCCGGCCCGTCCCACCGCAGAACGACGTTCCGGCCCGCGTCCACGTCCACCAAGGAGTTGCTCTCCGGGCGGAAGTTGCGCGGGATCCTCGGAGCCTGCTTCACCACTCCGAGAGTGGTGGTGAAATTCGCCCGCCGGATGGGGATGTTGTCGTCACCGCCGCCGGACCGCTCGTGGATCTTCAGGCGGACCGGTCCCGCCAGGTCGGAAACGGGGATGTTCTCCAGGACCAGGACCAGCGACTCCTCGTCGGGCAGGGTCAGCCTCCCCCCGGAGGGGGCATGCGCTCTGAAGCGGCCGAGGGTGCCGTCCCAGCCGAAGGTCGGGTCTTCCTCCCGCCAGACCGTGTAGTCCTTCTCGATGCTCGCACTGATAGCCGTCGGATCACCCGTCAGGTCGTCGCGGCCGCTGCCCACCGGTATCTCCACGTCGATGAACTCCCACTTCACCTCGGACTGGTGGGTGTTGGAGACGATCACGTACACCGTTCCCACCGACGGTGCCCCCGGCAGCGACGCCTGCAGCGAGGTCGGATCCGTGACGACGGCGTAGTGCAGCAAAGAGGGCACGATGAGGACTCCCTACCTCGGCGTTTCACACGATGCGGACGGAAGACACGCAGTGGAGGCTCGGTATTGGCGGGTGCACGATCGGTGCGGTGACAGCATCGGGCGGGACGCTGGAAGTTCCGGGGCAGGCGCACGGCGCCGACACCAACAGGATTGTACGGATGGGCAGTTGAGGATCCACGATCCTGCATGACTGGCTCGAACACGGCCTCTGGTGACCGAAAGCCGAAGCAGAGGACACGCGCGGTACGGAGCCCGGCCCGGGTCAGGTGGGCTCGGGGGTGAGGGCCAGGAGGGCGAGGTCGTCGGCGAGGAGGCCGGCGTACTCGTGGACGTCCTGGGCGAGGAAGGCGACCACGCGGTCCGGGGACGTCGTGCCGAGGGCGGCGAGGCGTGGGGCCAGGGGGTAGAACGTGCCGGTGGCGTCGCGGGCCTCGCTGACGCCGTCGGTGTAGAGCAGGACGGTGCTGCCCGGTGGCAGGGCCACGGCGGTGGGCTTGCCGTGCTCGTCGGCGGGCGCCAGGTTGCCGAGGCCGAGCGGGAGTTCGTCGGGGCAGGCGATCGGGGTGATGGTGCGGCCGGCAAGCAGCAGCGGGGTGGTGTGGCCGCGGTTGACGATCTCCACGCAGTCGGAGCCCGGGCGGTACTGCAGCAGGACGGCGGTGGCGAACAGTTCGTCGTCGCCGCGGTCGGCGGCGTCACGGAGCACCGCGCGGTCCAGCTGGTCGGCGATCTCCACCAGGTCGGGGGTGTCGTGCGCGGTGGCCCGGAAGGCGCCCAGCACGTCCGCCACCGTCCGTACCGCGCCGAGGCCCTTGCCGCGGACGTCGCCGAGCAGCACCCGCACGCCGAAGCGGGTGTCGCACACCTCGTACAGGTCGCCGCCGACCAGCACCTCGGCCTGGGCCGGGCGGTAGAGGCCGGCCACCCGCAGGCCGCCGGCGCGCTCCGGGACCGGGCGCAGCACGGTGCGCTGGAGCGTCTCGGCGACGGTGCGGGCGTGCAGCAGGCTGCGGTTCTGCCGGATCCGCTGCCAGGACAGGGCGGTGCCCATCACTCCGGAGAGCAGCGTCGCGATGTACACCCAGACGTGGTGCTGCTCGTCGATGTGGCCGGCCCGCAGGGCGAGGACGAGCTGGAGGGCGACCGAGCCGACGGTGGTCGCGGCGGTCACCGCCGGGCCGTAGCTGAACGCCGCGACGACGGGCAGCGCGGTGAGCAGGAACCCGGCGGCGACGGCGTCCGGGACGATCGCCTCGGTGAGGAGGTCCAGGACGAGCAGCAGGACGGGTAGCCAGGGCACCCAACGCGGCACCCTGGATTCCACGGCCGCCCGGAACGGCGGGCGGGGCGCTGCGGGCACGGCGGGAACCTCCTGGACCACCGGGCGGAATGACCCGGTTCGTCCCTCCATGCTCCACCACGGTGGACCCCGCCACGAATGGTCGAACGTCCCGGATGCGTGCGGTCAGGGGCGGGCGGCGGAGGGTGACGGGCGCAGGGCCGGTCAGTGGCGGAGGGTGACCGGCCCCGGCGGGGGTCAGCGGACGGTGACCGGGAGCGTCTCGTAGCCGCGCAGGACCAGGCGGTCCCGGCGGGTGGGCACGCCACCCTGGGCGAGCCGGGGGAAGCGGTCGAGCACGGCCGCGACCGCGATCTCGGACTCCAGGCGGGCCAGCCGGGAGCCCAGGCAGAAGTGCGGCCCGGCGCCGAAGCTGAGCGGCTGGCTGCCGGTGCGGGTCGGGTCGAAGACCTCGGGGCGGTCGTAGCGGGCCGGGTCGTGGTTGGCGGCGCCGATCATGACGAGCACCGTGCTGCCGGGCGGCGCGGGCAGGTCGTCGACGGTGAGGCCCTCGGCGAGCGCGATCCGCGAGGTCAGCTGGACCGGTGCGTCGTAGCGCAGCACCTCCTCGGTGAAGGCGGCCGGGGAGAGCGCGCCGGTCCGCAGGGCGGCGGCCGTGCCGGGGTGGCGGAAGAGCAGGGCGAGGCCGTTGCCGAGCAGGTTGGTGGTGGTCTCGAAGCCGGCCACCAGGAGGAGCACCAGGTTGGCCAGCAGCTCGCGGCCGGTGAGGCGCTCGGGGTCGTCCGCGGCGATCCGGGCGAGGTCGGTGACGAGGTCGTCCTGGGGGTGGCGCAGGCGCTCGGCGACCAGTCCGGTGAAGTACCCGGCCAGCTCGTCGGCGGCCTCGTCGGCGACGTCGAGCTCGGCCGGGTCCTGGACGAACTCCAGGGCGACGGTGAGGTCCGCGGCGAGGCCGCGGAAGAGGTGGCGGTCGCCCTCGGGAACGCCGAGCAGCTCGCAGATCACGCCGACCGGGAGCCGGTGGGCGAAGGCGTCCATGAAGTCGACCGGTGAGCCGTCCGCACCGGCCCCGGCCATCTCCTCGAGCAGCCCGGCGACCGCGGCCTCGACGGCCGGCCGCAGCGCGGCGACCCGGCGGGCGGTGAACACCGAGGCGATCAGCGAGCGGACCCGCGCGTGGTCGGGCGCCTCGCGCTCCAGGATCGAGCGGCCGAACAGGTCCAGCGAGGAGTGCTCGGCGAACTCGGGGGCCAGGCCGGCCTGCATCTCGGGCGTGGCGACGCCGAAGCCGGGGGTGCGCAGCACCCGGTCGGCGGTGCCGTGGCCGAGCGCCAGCAGGAATCCGGGCCCGGCCGGGGCGGCACCGCCCAGCTCGTGCGCCCGCGCGTACAGCGGGTACGGATCGGCCCTGCCCTCGCTGGTCAGAAGGTGCTCGACGATCGCCGCGCCGTCCATCCGCTGCTCCCCTCCCGGCCGGTGTCCCGGGCCCGGACCGCTGTTTCCGGTTCCTGAACCACCGGCGGGCGCCCGGGAGTTCCCGGAGCACGGCAGGTTCGGGTCCGCGGCCCGGACCGGGAGCGCGGCCGGGTCGGGTCCGCTGTCCGGGCGCGCGGCCGGTTCGGGTCCGCTGTCCGGGCCGGAGCGCAGTCCGTCGGGCACGGCGGCGCTCGGTAGGGTGGGCGGCATGGAGATCTGGATCAACCCCCGCTGCGGCAAGTGCCGGTCGGCGCTGACCGAGCTGGAGGCCGCCGGGGCCAAGTACACCGTGCGGCGCTACCTGGAGGACCCGCCGAGCGCGGCCGAGCTGGAGGCGGTGCTGGAGCGGCTCGGCCTGGAGCCGTGGGACATCACGCGCATCGACGAGCAGGTCGCCAAGGACCTCGGGATGAAGCAGTGGACCAAGGAGCCCGGCGACCGGGCGCGCTGGATCGCGGCGATGGCCGAGCACCCGATCCTCATCCAGCGCCCGATCATCACCGCGGACGACGGCCACGCCGTCGTGGCCCGGACCCCCGAGGCGGTCAAGTCCGTCCTGCCGTAGCGCGGCCCGGCGCCCGGGCCGGTCAGTGGAGCATGGTGCGCTCCACCGGCCGGCCGGGGTGCCAGCTGAAGACCCACAGGTGGCCGTCGGCCAGGCCGGTGTGCACCACCTGCTCCAGGTCGAGCCGGAACGCGTGGAACGGGCCGGGCGGCGGCTCGGGCAGATCGGCGACGTAGGCGGTGAGCTCGGCCTCGTCGGTCAGCTCCACGGCGCGGCCGGACAGCTTGGAGTCGCCGCCCGCCATGGTCTCGTCGCCCGGGTGCGAGTGCAGCGCGAAGCGGCCGTCGCGCTGGAGGTCGCGGGCCTTCATCGAGCCGTACATCGACCCGAGCATCGCGTCGGCGCCGATGAAGTCGACCTCGCTGCCGCTCACCCGGGGCGATCCGTCCTTGCGCAGCGTCGCCAGGACGTGGTGCTTGTTGGCCTCGAACCGGGCCCGTACCAGGGGCGCGATGTCGGGGGCCTCCTGCTCGAAATCCTGCCAGGTAGCCATGGCGCCAGTCTGGCACCGGGTACCGACGACCGCCCCGCCCCCCGCCCGCCGCCCGCCGCGAAGGCCTTGTCGGTGGGCGGTGCCAGACTGGCCGGGTGACCACCACGACCACGTACATCGCGTTCCTGCGGGCCATCAACGTCGGCGGCCGCACCGTGAAGATGGAGCGGCTGCGGGCGCTCTTCACCGAGCTCGGGCTGGCCGGCGTCCGCTCGTACATCCAGACCGGCAACGTGTTCTTCACGACGGACGAGCCGGACCGCGCCGCCCTCACCCGGCGCATCGAGCGGCACCTGGCGGAGTCGCTCGGCTACCCCGTCCCGGTGATGCTGCGCACGGTCGACGAGGTGGCCGCCCTGCTGGCGGCCGAGCCGTTCCGGGGCGTCGAGGTGACGCCGGACGTCCGGCTGGTGATCGCCTTCCTCTCCGAGCCGCTGCCCGCGGACCTCGCCGCGCCGCACACCTCGCCGAAGGGCGACTACGACGTGCTCGGGGCGGACGCCGGCGCCGCGTACGTCGTGGTGCACCTGAAGGACGGCAGGTGGGTCACCAACGACCTGTTCGACAAGCGCTACCAGGGCTCGGTCACCTCCCGCTTCCTGCACACCACGGAGAAGATCCTGGCCGCCGCCAGGAAATCCTGACCGGACCGCGGAACCGCCGGCCGCCCGGTGGTGTCCTGCTTCCCGGGGGGAGGCGGGAACACCGGGCGGCTGGCGGCCGGAACCTGGACAGCCGGGCACGGCGCCGCCGACAATCGGGACATGACGCAGCCTGAGATCCGGACGCACGCCGTCCGGCCGTCCGAGGACGAACGGGACCGGGCCCTCGGGGTGCTGCGCGACGGCGCGGGCAGCGGCCGGCTCTCGCACGACACCTTCCTCGGCCGGATGGAGGTCGTCCTCCAGGCCACCAGCCGCGCCGAGTTGGACGCCGTGATGGCCGACCTGCCCACCGGCGGCCCGGTGGAGCGGTTCGTGCTGCGGACGGTGGGCCGGATCTCCGCGTTCGGCGAGCGGATCGGCCGGGCCTGGCGCATCGAGAGGCTGCCCGGACTGAACCTCCCGCAGGCCGGCGCGACGCAGTTGACGATCGGTCGGATCCCCGGCTCCGGGCTGCGGCTGCACGACGCCTCGGTCTCCCGCCACCACGCCGAACTGCGGCACGAGGGCGGCGGCTGGGTGCTGTACGACCTCGGCTCGACCAACGGCACCCACGTGAACGGGCACCGCATCGCGGGCGGTGTCCGGGTGCGCCCGGGCGACCAGGTCCGGTTCGGCAACCTGGAGTTCCGCCTCGCGAACGGCTGAGCCCACGGATGAGCCCACGGATGAGCCCACGGATGAGCGAACAGCTGAGCCCACGGATGGCCGCACGGCGGGGCCGGCGAGCCGCAGCGGTCAGTGCGGGAACTGCCGGGGCGGGCGCAGCTTCGGCAGCTCGTCCTGGAACTCTTCGACGACGGTGCTGATCTGCCGCGTCAGCACGGTGCGTTCGAGCCGGTCCAGGTAGCGGTGCTCGGCGGCCAGGGCCTCGACCGTGACCCCGAAGTAGATCGCCATCAGCGGGTTCACGAAGAGCTCGCCGTCCTTGGTGCGGTCGGTGAAGCGGACGTCGCCGAACTCGCCGCGCAGCGCCGCCGCCACCGAGCCGTTGACGATGCTGGGGTGCTCGGGGAACGCGGCCCTGGCGTGCTCGACGGCGTCCAGGTAGAGCGCGCCCTCGCGGCTGTCGCGGGGGACGGAGAAGGCGCCGAGGTAGCCGCCGGCCCGGTCGAGGGCGGCGAGGTTCTCCAGCACCAGCGAGTGGTTGACGCCGTGGTAGGCGTCGACGCCGAAGCCCAGGCAGGCGACCAGGCGCTCCGGCACCTCGGTGAGGCCGGCCACCGCGCCGAGGCTGGCCATGTCCTCCTCGGGGGTGCCGAGCCCGGCCTCGTCGCCGCGCATCAGGATGTCGGTGCCGCCGTCGACGAGGAGGACCGCGTCGACGCCCAGGTGGCCGATGAGCAGCCGATAGGCGTCGCGCAGCGGTTGGACGCCGACCGAGGGGAACGCCCAGACGGTGTCGGGCATGCCGTGCAGGTGCAGCCAGCGGGCGAGGGTGCGCTCCGGGAAGTAGCCCTCGGGGGCCGCGGTGTCCGGGCCGATCCTGGCCACGTCGGGCTCGAACCACACCTCGCCGGGCAGGCCGTAGAGGTGGGTGAAGGAGAGGTTGGCCAGGTGCACCTCCTTGCCGGCGGCGCGCAGGGCGAGCGCGATGGGGAGGCCGGCGTAGACGTCGAAGCCGCCGCCGGCGCCCGCGACGAGGATGCGGTCGGCGGCCAGCAGGCGGGTGATCAGCGGGGGTTGCAGCAGCGAGGTCACCGCCGGGACGGTAGCAGGCCCGTGCGACCGGGGCGCTGTCGGTGGCGGGTGCGAGGATGCGGGCATGACGCAGGAGACGCCGATGCCCGAGCTCGACCCCGAGGTGCTCAGCGAAGCCCGTGACCGGGCCCGCGAGTTGATCCGGTGCGGCTTCCAGGAGCCGGACGAGATAGCCGGGTCCCTGGCCGAACTCCTCGACGACCAGGGGCTGACGGAGGAGGAGGCGGAGCTGATCGTGGCTCCGCTCTGGGAGGAGCGGCTGGCCGAGCAGGCCGGCTGGCCCGAGGTCACCGACGTGGACCGGCTGGGCGCGGCCTTCGACGCTCTGGAGGGGGAGGGCGTCGTCGCGGCGATGGACTTCACCTGCTGCGCGAGCTGCGGCTACGCGGAGATCGGCGACGAGGCCGACGAGGACTCGCGCGGTTTCGTGTTCTTCCACCAGCAGGACACCGAACGCGCCGCCGCCGGGCAGGGTCTGATGCTGCGCTACGGCGGATTCCGGGCGGCCGGCGGGCCGGACGGGGAGGGCTCGGCGGACGCGGCGGCGCTCCGGACGGTGGGGATCGGGCGGGAGGTGGTGGCCGCGCTGACGGCGGAGGGCCTGTCGGTGGAGTGGGACGGCTCGCCGGACAGGGCGATCCTGGTCGCCCCGCTGGAGTGGCTGAACCGCCTGCCGGAGTAGCCGCCCACGCGTGCCCCGCATGCCCGCGCCTGCCCAGGCGTGCCCCGCATGCCCACGCGTGCCCCGCCTACCCCCGCCTGCCCACGCGTGCCCCGCCTGCGCCGGGGCCCGCACGCGGGTCACCGCATATGCCCGTGACACTGCCACGCGCGTAGATCGACGGCCTGCGAAAGGGCCCCGGGCTCAGTCGGGAAGGATCCCCCAGTCGCCCACCGGCCCCCACAGCGGCGAGGTGCAGCGCTCGTAGGTCGCCCGCCAGTGCGGCCAGGAGCGGGCCACGTCGTCGTCGCACTCGGCCAGCAGCCGGTCGACGACGGACGGCTCCACGCCCTCCAGCAGCCAGGCCAGCGCGTCGGCCGAGCCCGGGCCGTCGGCCGAGCGCAGCAGGTCCAGCAGCTCGGGCAGGCCGCCGACCCGCGAGTTGTCGGCGAACACCCCGGCCATCCGCGGGAGCAGCTGGCGCTCCTCGATCCGCAGGTGCGTCTCCAGCCGGGCCGCCAGGTCCTCGATCGCGTACGCCACCGGCCAGACGCTCCCGGTGTCCCGGCTGGCGATCCGGACCAGCGTGGTGACCCGGGTGAACGAGTGGTCGAGGTTGTGGTGGTCCGCCTCCAGCCAGTTGAGCAGCAGCCGCAGCTCGGGCGCGAAGCGGCGCACGATCGGCCAGATCCGGGTGTCCTGCTGCTCGTGGTGGCAGGTCAGCATCGCCGTCACGAAGTCCCAGTGCCGCAGCAGCGCCTCGCCCTTGGTGTCCTCGCCGGGCTGCAGCAGCCGCAGCGCGTTGGGCAGGCGGGCGAGGTCGCGGCGCAGCGCGGCGTGCACCAACCGCAGCCCGGCGAAGCGGACCGCCTGTGGCTCCTCGTCCTCGGTCCGCTCGGGTGCGGTGGCGGACGGCGGCGGCAGCAGGTGGATCGGCATGGCACTCTCTTCACGAATCGGCGGGTCGTGCGGATCACGGCCCCCGGAAGGCGGCCCCGTTCACTGTGCGTGCAGTCGATCAGAGGTGAATCAATGTCCGATTGACGCGCAGGTCACAGCCTTTTGCGCGGCCCGGCCGACGGCGGTGCCGCACGGCCGGGGAGAGTGCCGGATGAAAAGAACCGCCGGTGCCGGGGATCGCTCCCCCGCACCGGCGGTCGGTGTGTCCGCACGGACGGCGTCAGTCGGCCGCCGGGCCCGCCAGGTTCTTGGTGAGCCACTGCAGCGTGTCCGGGATCATCTTCTTGAAGTCCGAGGTCAGGTGCTTGCCGCCGGGCTGCTCGTAGTACTCGATGGCGACCGGCGGGGCGGCCTTGGCCACCCAGCTCTTGACCACGCCCTTCTCGTAACCGTTGGCGCCGCCGGCGGTGACCAGCATCTTCACGTCGGCCTTGCCCTGGGTGACCAGTACGTCGGGGTTGTTGGCCATCCGCTCGGCGTCGTGGCCCTTCCACAGGTGGGAGTCCGGGATGAAGTAGCCGTCGATCGGGACGGCGGCCTTGTACACGTCGGGGTACTGGAGCGAGAGCTTGGCGCTGCAGAACCCGCCGGTGGAGGCGCCCATGATGCCCCAGCTGTCGCGGCCCTTCAGGGTGCGGAAGTTGGCGCGGACCCAGTCCGGGATGTCCTGGGCCATCCAGGTCGCCATCTTGGGCTGGCCGGGGATGTCGGAGCAGTCCAGCGCGTTGTTCTCGTCGCTGTTGAAGTTCTGCACCGGCATGATCATGATGAACGGATGGGCCTTGCCGGCCTTGACCAGCTGCTCGTCCTCCTCCTGGATCGGCAGCTGGTTGTCCGTCCAGGTGTTGTAGCCGTTGCTCTGGCCGCCCGCGTAGAGGGTGAGCACCGGGAAACCGGTCTTCGCGTACTTGGGGTCGTTGTACTCGGGCGGCAGCCAGACCCACACCTGACCGGTGACGCCGGACTTCGGGCCGGCCAGCTTGGTCATCATGATCGGGCCGGCGGCGGTGTCGCGGACCTTGGTCAGCGAGGGCTGGCCGGTCGGCATCTGGACCTTGCCGCCCGAGGCCGGGGCCGCGCCGGTCGGCGCGGGGGCGCCGGTGGCGGCGGCCGGGTCGCCGGGGACCGAGCTCGTGCCGGCCGCGCTCGGGGTGCCGGCCGCCTTGGCACTGTCCCCCTTCCCGCCACCGGAGCTCCCGCAGGCGGCGAGCGAGGCAGCCAGGGTGAGCACGGCGGCACCGGTCAGGACGGCGCGGGAACGGGACGACTGCCTAAGCACGGTGAGGACTCTCCGACCGATGACGCGCCCGGGCCGGCTGGCCGGGCGGCGGCCCCCGGGTGGGGCCGGACAGGCCCGGGGGCGCCTCGGCGCGGCCCCCGGAAGTGCGGCTCGCCGCAGCGCGCCGTCCTGCGATCTTATGACGTGGGCCGGGGCGGGCCGGTTGCGCGTCGGCCACCGGAAATCCAATGTTTGTTCGCGATCAGGTAAAACCCCTCACATGTCCCGTGCGGCCCCCGCCGGACGGCGGGGTACACAGCGGACAATGCGCCGGGCGACGCGATCTTTGGGTCCTTGCACCAGTGACGGCGGCCCCGCCGATCGGCGACGATCGGCTCAGAACCGAGCCGGCTCGGACCCGAGAACGAGGAGCGCCGCCATGTCCCAGCAGACCGCCGCCGACACCGGAACCGCCGCCGGCACCGGGACCGCCGCCGACACCGGAACCGCCGCCGGCACCGGGACCGCCGTCGTCACCGGAGCCGGCAGCGGGGTCGGCCGGGCCGTCGCGGTCGAGCTGGGCGCTGCCGGCTGGCGGCTGGTCCTGGCCGGGCGCCGCGAGGAGCCGCTGCGGGAGACCGCCCTGCTGGCCGGCGGCCCGGCCGCCGTCGTGCCGACCGACGTCACCGACCCGGCGGCGGTGGACGCGCTGTTCGCGGCCGCCGCCGAGCGCTTCGGCCGGGTGGACCTGCTGTTCAACAACGCGGGCGGCTTCGGCCCGGCCGTCCCGGTGGACGAACTGGCGGTGGACGCCTGGCGCGCGGTCGTCGACCTCAACCTGACCGGCGCCTTCCTCTGCGCCCGGGCCGCCTTCCGGCAGATGAAGGCCCAGGACCCGCAGGGCGGCCGGATCATCAACAACGGCTCGATCTCCGCGCACGTCCCGCGCCCGCACTCGATCGCGTACACCGCGACCAAGCACGCCGTCACCGGGCTGACCAAGTCGCTCTCGCTGGACGGCCGCCCGTACCGGATCGCCTGCGGGCAGATCGACATCGGCAACGCGGCCACCGACATGACGGCGGCGATGAGCGCCGGGGTGCGGCAGGCGGACGGGCGGATCGCGCCGGAGCCGACGATGGACGTGGCCGACGTCGCGCGCACGGTGCGGCACATGGCGGCGCTGCCGCTGGAGGCGAACGTGCAGTTCGCGACGGTGATGGCGACCGCGATGCCGTACATCGGACGCGGCTGACCCACCACTGTCACGTCACGCGTCACTCGTCACTCGTCGTGCGAGTGGCGGTAGCGCAGCTCCCCGCCCTCCCCGCCCAGCCGGTAGACGCTGGTGGTGGGCCAGTACTCGCCGCTCTCGGCGCTGGGCAGCCGGACCCGCAGGAGCATGCGCAGCGAGGGCGGCGGGGCGGCGGCGTTGACGCGTTTGCGGTGGCCGTCCCAACGCCCGCCGCAGAGTTCGACGTCGAGGACGACGGGGGTGGTGCTCATCCCGCGATGGTGCCAGCGCTTTCGCCCGAAACGGGGGTTTGAAACAGTCGGTCCACCCGCAGGAGGGATCCCCGTCACACCGCGCTGACGCGGCCGACGGGGATCCCCGACCCGCTACGGCCGCCAGGTGTCGTTCAGCGCGACCGTCCCCGAGGAGGGCACCGTCGCCGTCCGGTTGGCGCCGGACTCCCAGGTCACCGCCCCGCTCGCGTCCTTGCGGACGTACTTGTACTGGAAGGACGTGCCGGCCGGCAGGGACAGCGCCAGCGACCAGACCGGGTAGCCGGAGGACGAGAGCGGCAGCGCTTTGGCCGGGTCCCAGGCGCCCAGCGCCGGGTTGTCGCCGACGACGTAGACGTTCTGGCCGTACGAGGTCGTCGCGTTGACGTTGAACGACGCGCCGGAGGCGTTCGTCCCGGGCTGGACGTACAGCGCGACCGCGTCGCCCGCGCCGACCGTCGCGGTGAACTGCCCGTTCGCGCCGACCTGGTAGGTCGGGCCGGTGCAGCCGCCGCCCGGCTGCGGGTCGCCGTGCTGGACGTCGCAGTAGGTGCCGGCGGGCAGGCCGGTCTGGAAGGTCTGGGTGATCGCGCCGGTCTCGTGGTTGATCGCGACGTAGCCCCGGTTGCCGCGGCCGAAGGCGATCGCGTTGTTGCCGTTGGACCACCAGTCGGTGACGCCGGTGCCGGCGACGGCGTTGCGGAAGCCGACCATGTTGGCGATCTGCCGCCAGGCGTGGGTGCAGTTCCAGCCGTCCTGGTAGCAGGCGTTCACGGTGCCGCCGTTGGGCGGGCCGTCGTCGTTGTTGGTGAACGCGTAGCCGGAGTAGACGTTGGGCGAGCCGTAGGTCGAGGCGAGCAGGAACACGTTGGCCAGCGTGTAGGTGTTCCCGTAGGTGTAGTTGAGGGTCGAACCGTTGCGCTCGGTGTCCCAGTTGTCGATGAAGCTGCGCGCCTGGCCGCTCGGCAGGTAGCCCCAGGAGGCGCCCCAGCCGTTGAGGTTGGCGAGCTTGTCACCGGTGAAGACGCGCTTGAGGTCGGTGCCGACGCGGAACTCGTCGACGTCGCCGTTGCCGGTGTACTCGGACGGCTGGATCGGCTCGCCCGCGCCGTAGATCACCTCCTGCACCCAGAAGGCGTTGGGGTTGGCCATCTTGGCCTTGATCGCGGCCAGGTCGGAGGCGGCGATGTGCTTGGCGGCGTCGATCCGGTAGCCGTCGACGCCGAGCGAGGCCAGGTCGTCCATGTAGTGCGCGATGGTCTGCTGGACGTACGCGCTGCCGGTGTCCAGGTCGGCGAGGTTGACCAGCTCGCAGTCCTGCACGTTGGCGCGGTCCTGGTAGTTGCTGACCGGCTGGCGGCAGGTGTGGAAGTCCTGGTCCTGGTAGACGCCGGGGTAGGTGTACTTGGTGTAGGCGGTGCCGCCGGTGCCGGTGCCCGAGCCGGCCGTCATGTGGTTGATCACCGTGTCGGCGACGACCTTGACGCCGGCCGCGTGGCAGGTGTCGACCATGTTCTTGAACGAGGTCCGGTCGCCGAGCCGTCCGGCGATCCGGTAGCTGACCGGCTGGTAGGAGGTCCACCACTGGGGGCCCTGGATGTGCTCCTGGGGCGGTGAGACCTCGACGAACCCGTAGCCCTTCGGGCCGAGGGTGCTGGTGCAGGCCTGGGCGACGGAGTCGAAGCGCCACTCGAAGAGGGTCGCGGTGACGTCCTTGCCGTTGTCGGCGGGCGGGGCGGCCTGGGCGGTGGGGGCGCCGAGGCCCGCGGTGAACGAGAGCGCCAGCGCCGCCGAGGCGGCGAGCGCTCCGGCCGCGCGGGCGGGCCGGCGGGTCCTCCCGGCCGAAGGCCGGGGGAGGGTGGGGGCGGTGGTGACCACGTCGTCTCCAAGGGGGGCGGCTGGGGTGGGGCAGCCAAGGTGCAGGAAGTTTCTGTAACTTGCCGGAAACTTGCAGCGAACTTAGAGCCGCCGGGAGACACCGTCAAGGCACGGGACGAAACGTTTCCGCATCAGTAGCCGCAGCCGTCGGAGAACCGGGACACGACGAGGCCCGGCAGCCGCCTCGGCTGCCGGGCCCCGCCTACCGACCGAAGGTCAGCCGGTCTGGATGGAGGTGTCGTCGATCACGAAGCTCGTCTGCAGCGAGGCGTCCTCGGTGCCGGTGAACTTCAGCGTGACGCTCTTGCCCGCGTACGC